>CAZJMZ010000078.1:0-11998 GCA_964547115.1 uncultured Anaerolinea sp.
CGGTCGTCCATTTCGAAGATCTTGCCGAAGAGCAGGAAGGTGTCGATGGCGGGGAGGTGGTACCACAACTGCGGGCGCTGACCGAAGACCGTGCCGATATGATAAGCGAGTTTCTGGCGATCCTTCCACGGCGTGAAGCCGAGCACCTGGGCTGCACCGCCATTGGGGTGCAGGATGCCCGTGAGCATTTTGATGGTGGTGGATTTGCCCGCGCCGTTCGGACCGATGAATCCGAGCAGCTCGCCCGCCTCCATCTGGAAGGAGAGTCCGCGCACGGCTTCGACGGTGCTGTATTCAGGCTTGACCAGCGCGCGCAAAGAACCGCTCAGCCCGGCGGCTTTGCGTTTGGTCTGGAAGGTCTTTTGCAGGTGGGTGACTTCGATGGCAGACATGATGATTGGTTGGGGGAGTAAGGATTGATCAGCGCTTTTGTGCGAGCACGAACTGATGGCCTGCTCCCTCGCAGGTTGCATCGCCGATGAATTTCGACCAGATGAGGCGGAAGCCGATCTCTTTGAGCATGGCGTCGTAGGTCTCAGTATCGAAGTGACTCCAGTACATGGTCGTGCCGAAGTAATTGTCGTCGAGATCATCCACGAGATTTTCAGCACCGAGGCACAGCAATGCCACCCCGCCTGATTTGAGCATGTGATGAAATTTGGACAACAGGGCATGATGCTCTTCACGGGGGATGTGAATGATAGCGTAATAGGAGCAAATGCCGTCGAAGGTCCCGGCCGGGAAGTGCAGTTGGGTGAGGTCTGTGCATAGGAAGGTGGCGTTGGGCACATTCTGTTTGGCCAGCGTCACCTGGGTCTCGGAAATATCAACGCCGGTGACGTTGAAGCGCTCGGCCAGCAGGCTGGTAATGGGCAATCCGGCGCCACATCCGGCGTCCAGCACGGCGGCTTGCGGGGCAAGCAATTCCATAAAATCACCCAGCAGCTTTACATCCGGAGAGTCGGTATGGCGCGCCGCCAGGTATTGATGCGCGATCTGGTCATACCCTTTTTTGACGATGTCTTTGTAATCCATTTTGGCTCCCGTTTCTAATAGGGTCTTAGCTCATCGAGCGCGTCGTGGACAAGATGAGTGATGGTCAGTGTATCCTGCCACGGGTCGGCGGTTTCGATGGCGTAGGCCAGGCTGCGGAGGAAATTACGGGTGTTATGAAAAGCCCTGGCCTGGCCCGTTTCTGTATAGGCACCCAGCCACGAGGTTTGCGGTTGGGTGAACATTTTGAGCCAGGCAGCGATGAACTCCGTGGTCAGCAGGTCGCGGCCGAAGATGGCGGTCACTGCGTTGGCCAGCCGGTCGTCTTCGCCATGAATGTATACGCTCTGCGTTGAGTTGACCAGTTTAGTGGAGATCGCGGTGAGAATACGCTCCAGGTCAGTTTTCTCTGTATTGCGGTTTTTGCCGAGCACCAGCATCAGGTCGGCAGTATGGGCCAGGGCATGCGCCCAGCCCTTGACCGGGATGTGGCCGCGTGGGTCTTGTTCGGCCGCAAGATACCACAGCCCCCTGGTTAACACCGCGAGAACCTGTTCCTTTTCGAGTAACTGGCTTTTGTTGTCATTGTGGATGATCTCGGCCAGGAGCAAAGCCGAAAATGTCCGTAAAAAGACCGAGTCGCTTTCGGTTTCGCCGATGCCTGTTTCGAGATTGGCCATCAGCAGTGCAACATGTTCACGGATAACCTCTGGCGAATAGCGTTTCTGCTTCAGCCAGTTCGCATACACCCCATAGGCGATATCATCACGCAGTTCGGGGTCAGAGTGACCCAGATAGCTGAAGAGTTCCCGGGTGAGTTCGTTCAGGTCGTGCCCGGCGGGGATGGCATATTCATGTTGAGCGATCTCGGTCCAAAACGATTTATCCATTAATAAGCTCCAATGCGTTGCGTTCAGGGGGCGATCAACCTGGTGATCGCCTGGAAGGCTTCCAGCGTGTCGTTACGTTGGAGGCCGCGGACTTCAGGCTCGAACATGACCCAACCTTCATTATCGGCCAGGCACATGGCGCGGAGCAGGGGTAAAAATTCGGCGTCGATATATTGCTTGAGCTCTACATCCATCAACGGGGCAGCTTGCGGCCATGCCTTCACAACATTGACCGACATGTGCAACAAAGCCCCTTTCACGATCAGGGTCTCGGCTGTGTTGACACCATACATATGCTCCAAACCGGTCAGGATCGTAGGCAGGCGGCTGTTGTCCTGGATGAAGTCGCTGTGGGACGGGTCCTTGATTTTGGCAGATTCGGTCAGCCCCGCCCAGTCTGCCACTTGCTCAGGGGAGGCTGGAGCGTGAAAACCCAACGCGGGCAGAATGTGTGCAGCACGGGCTGCAGAACGGAAGCCGTGTGTGTAATCTCGCTGGCCGGGGATGATCTCTTTTTCGAGATCGTGGAATAGCACGATCCATTTGGCCAATTGTTGTTGGTAGGGGGCAAGATTCTCGAACTCTGGCAACAGCACCAACCCCAAGAACACACATAGTACATGGGTCAAAGTGACGCCCTCTCTGAATGACGCCATTTTTTGCCAGCCGGGGACAAGCTTTTCCATGTCTGCCATGCGCTCGGGTGTGAAAAAGCCCTGCACGCTTAATTCAAGTTCATCCCAACTGGTGATATGGCCGGAACGATACGCATCATTCAACCCAAAGATAAATTGGTTGAGTTCTGGCAGGCAAGCGTCGAAGGCAGGGAAAGAGTTCATGGCAGGTTCTGGTTTCAATGGCGATTATATCCTTTGTGGACAGCATGACTTGAAATAAAAAATCCCTCCGGTGGACCACACCGGAGGGATTCGAGAATTACCATCCTTCATAGTAGTGTCCCTCGCAGAATGAACGCCGCAACCGTGAAGTAGATCACCAGCCCTGAAACATCCACCAGGGTGGCTACAAAGGGCGCGGAGGAAGTGGCCGGGTCCAGGCCAACGCGCCGCAACAGGAAGGGCAGCATTGAACCTGAAAGACTGCCCCACAGCACAATGCCCACCAGCGCGATACCAACGGTAAGCGCCAGCAAAAACCAGTGCTCGCCATAGGAGCCGAACAGCAAGGCCCAGGTGGAAATGCGAATGAAACCCAGCGTCCCCAAAATGGCGCCCAGCGAAAGCCCTGAAAGGATCTCGCGCCGCATCACACGCCACCAATCTTTGAGCGTCACTTCACCCAGCGCCATGGCGCGGATGATCAGTGTGGATGCCTGTGAACCAGAATTGCCGCCGCTGGAGATGACCAGTGGCACAAAGACCGAAAGCACCACGGCCTTGGCGATCTCGGTTTCGAAACGTCCCATGGCTGTGGCTGTCAGCATTTCGCTCAAAAATAACACCACCAGCCAGGTGGCGCGTTTTTTCACCATGCTGGGAATGGCGATCTCCATGTACGGTTCATCGAGCGCTTCGGAACCACCGATCTTTTGAATATCCTCCGTGGCCTCCTCTTCGGCCACATCGAGAATATCATCGGCGGTGACGATGCCGATCAGAATGCCCTCGCTGTCGGTTACGGGCAGGGCGCTCAGGTCGGCATCCTGAAAGATGTTCACCGCCTCTTCGCGATCATCAGTGGCTTTCAGCGAAACGAAGCGTGAGTCCATCAGGTCGGCGATGCTGGTCTCGGGTTCGGCCAGCAGCAGGCTGCGAATGCGCAATGCGTCGATCAGCTTGCCTTGCTCGTCGATCACGTAGACCACACTCAGGGTCTCACTGTCGCGGCCGTAGCGGCGGATATGCCCAAGAGCATGGGCAACCGTCCAGTGCGATTTGATGCGCACAAAGTGCGGGGTCATCAGGCGACCCACGGTGTTCTCCCCGTATCCCAGCAGTTGAGAGGCGAGCTTGCGTTCCTCAGGCGAAAGGGAGTTCAAGAGTTGTTGTGTGACCTTGGCCGGGAGTTCCTCCAGCAGTTCGGTGCGGTCATCGTCAGACATGGCGTTGAGGATGTTGGCCACTTCCTCCTGGGCCAGGGCTTTGAGCAGCTCCTCCTGACGCTCGATGGGTAAATATGAAAAGACCTCGGCCGCCTGTTCACGCGGCAGGATGCGAAAGATCACCGCCTCCTTTTCCAGGGTCAGCGGTTCCATTAACTCCGCCAGGTCGCCGGCGGGCCAGTTTTGAATACGATTGCGCAGGGTGAGCAGGTCGCGAGTTTCGAGCATCTGCTCGACGGCGTGAGTGTTGATCGGTAAAGCCATAGGATATGCCTCCATTCAGTAAAAAATAAAAACCACCTTCAAGGTTGAAGGTGGCGATCACTGACAGGCAGGCAGACCGTTGTGCAGTTCAGACGCTACGCAAAACGAAAGGTCGACACGCGCGGACGCGAGCCTGGGGTGATCGCAATATGGTTGAGTGAGTCATCAGCAATGGGCACAATAGCGGTATGTCCGTGTCCAAGGCGATCACCTCCTTTCGGTTTGTAGAGTGAGTGTCCATAAGAACGTTGCGTTTATACTCCCGTGTCTCTTTATTCGTCAAGAGTTCAGCATTGCGGATTTGTTACCTGATTGTGGGTTATGAAACCACTTCAAGTCTGCTCATTTTCCATTTGGTGATCCCACCATCCACTTGCAGTACGTTATGGATGCCGCGGCGCTTTAAGACCGAGATGGCGATCATCGAACGGCTACCACTGGCGCATTGCACCGCCAGCGGTTTCTCGTGCGGGAAGTTTAACGACTCCCATGCGATGCGCCCACCTTCAAAGTGCAGCGCGCCGGGGATGTGCCCCTCGTTCCATTCCGATGTTTGCCGTACATCGATCAGTGTCACTTCGTCGAGCCGTTCGCGTAACTCGCGTGGTTGTATTACGGTCACCGTCTCCACGGGATACTCCCTCGCCCAGGCTTCGATCCCGCCCTCGATGTAGCCCAACACCTCATCATACCCAATGCGGATGAGTTGCCGCGTCGCCTCCGACCTTTCGTCTGCTGTCCCTCCGAGCAGCAGAATCCTGCTCCCGAACGGGATCACCCAACCCGCCCACACCACCAGTGGTGCATCCACACGAATGCCGTACGCACCCGGGATATGCCCCCCGGCAAACTCCTTCTGGTGGCGGATATCGATCACTACGACACCGTCGTCCATTAAAGCCTTGGCCTCGGCAGGTGTATACGGTTTCAGCACCGGCACCCCGCCAAGGATCCGTGCGCCGTGCTGATTCAGAGCCCGCATGTATTGATAGTAGGTGGGGTAACTTGGCAAACCAGCCAGTGAGCGCTGAATGAACGCCTCTTCGCTTTGCGGTTGCGCCAGAAAGTTGGTGCGCCGTTCGCGGCCAATGGTGGTGGTGCGGTCGCTGGAAGCGGGCGCCACGCAAAAGGAACCTGCGCCATGCGTGGGAAAGACATCCACTTCATCGGGCAGTTTCAGCAGTTTATCGTGGATGGTGTGATACAGGTCATGCGCCAGGCCCAGCGTGTGTTCGTGCCCGAGCAGGTCCGTCCGCGCTGCGCCGCCTACGATCAACGCGCCGCCGCTGAAGAGCGCCGAGGGCGTTTTGCCGTCGGGTTCGGTCAGTAAAAAAGAGATATGTTCATGCGTATGGCCGGGCGTGGTCATCACCCGGACTTGGAACGCGCCCAAGTCGATGACCGAGTCTTCGGTGAGCGGCATGTGTTCGAAACTGACTTGTCCCCCTGCGCTTGCGCCGATGACGGCGCTGGTTTGTGCGGCGATCTCGCGGTTGCCAGAGATAAAGTCGGCGTGCAGGTGGGTGTCAAGAACATGCGTCAGGGTAAGACCAAGTTGGTTGGCGGCATGCAGGTAGCGGTCCACGTCACGAAGCGGGTCGATCAGGATCCCGCGTTTGGTATCGTGGGAACCGATCAGGTAGGCGGAGTTACCAAGTCCTGTATCGACGAACTGTTCAATGAAATAGGGTTTGGGCATGGCGGCTCTGGCAGGTGAGAATGCAGGGCTGTTACTTTAACCCGGGCAGGTATTTTTCGTGCAGGCTGAGCATGTGGTGTTCCACGTGGCCGGCCAGCACATAGATCAGGGCGCGGGCGCTGAACGGATTGCCGCTGGCGGTGCCGATGCGGGTGGTTTGTTCCTCGGTCATGTTGCGGATCGCCAGCAGGTTGGCACGGCGCAGGAATTCGAATTCCTGCAGGATGCTTTGGAAGGGATGCGCATCGAACCCGGCCTCACGGACGAAGTCGTTCTGTTCAAAGCCGGGGAGTGGCGTTTTGTCATTGCGCGAGATGCGCAGCAACCGATAGGAAAAGACGCGTTCGCCGTCGTTGAGATGCCCGAGCACCTGTTTGATGGACCATTCGTTGGGAGCATCACGGAAGAGGGCCTGCTCATCGGTGAGGTGCCCCAACGCAGCCTGTACTTCGTCGATCTGCCTGGTGAGCGTATCCAGCACATTGCCGCGCGGGATGGCCAGGTTGATGTAGGTGCCGTAATATTCGGCGTGTTCGCCTGAAGCGGGTGGGGCGATCTGGGTGGGCATGTGTGGACTCCTATTGTGTAAAGAATTGGTTGATCAGGGTTGCGATTTCCTGCGGTCGGGTCATGGTGGGCACATGCCCGGTACCTTTAAAAACATGAAATTGACTGTTGGGGATCTGGCTGGCGGCGTATTCTGATTCACTGATGGGGACAATGGCATCTTCGGTGCCGTGGACGATCAGTGTAGGCAGATCGAGCTCATGGAGCCGTGGACGCAGGTCGGTGCCGTAGGTGCATTGCAGCAGGCGGATGGCCGACTCGCTCGTGGCCCGGTTCAGGATCTTGCGTCCCCAACTGCGGATCGCTGTGCTGTTCGGTTCAGACTCAGGGACGCAGGCATCCACGAATCCGCCGATCGTATCTTCATAGTAGTTACGCAGCCCTTGAATGAAATCCATGTCGCTGCCGTCATCTTCGTTATGCAGCAGGCAGTCCACCAGCGCCAGGCCCGCGAACCGTTCCGGGTGTTGGAGGGCCGCATTGACCGCTATCATGCCACCGGCTGATTCTGCGGCCAGCACGCAGGTTTCGATCTGCATAAAATCCATGACGGCAAAGAGATCGGCAACCATGTTGTCCAGTGAGATCGTCTCAGGCGGGCAGATGGTTGCGCCGGTGCCGCGATGGTCGTATGCTACTGTGCGCCAGGTTTTGCTGAGATGGGTAAAAGGCTCCGCCCACAGTTCCCAGTTCCCGGTCCAGCCGCCGTGAGCCAGGATGGTGCGTGGGCCTTGGCCAAATTCAACAGTGTAGAGTTGGGCGTCGTTGTTACGGATAAACATGATTCGGGGTGTCCTTGCGGAGATGGCGTGATTATACTGCCCGGCCGACCGCAATTCGAACAATTCGCTCAAAATTGACAATCTCCTGTAACTCCTGTACACTCCCTGTATGGACATTGACCTTGACCTCTATCGGCATGAAGTGCGCGTGTCAACCAATCCGCTGGTGCGGCTTTCGGCGATCGATATTTCGCCGGACCGTCCCCAGCGGACGTTCGTTTTTATCCACGGGTTCGGCGGGCAGGCGGAGCAATGGCATTATCAACTGCAGAACTTTGCCGTGGAGAATCGCGTCATCGCCATTGATATGCGCGGGCATGGCCTCTCAGACAAACCAGCCAGTGGCTATGATATGCCGCAACTGGTGGGTGACCTGGAGACCGCGCTGACCCTGCTCAAGGTCAAGGGGAAGATCGTGCTGGTGGGACATTCGTTTGGCGGCGCTGTTGTGACGGAATATGCGCTCAAGAACCCTGACCGTATCGACCGGCTGGTGCTGATCGCCACGGCGGGCGAGTTCAAACTCAATGCGCTGTTCAAGTTCGCTTTGAGTTTGCCCGCCTGGCTGTTGCGTTTGATCGGCCCGCTGACGCGCTCCTGGCTGCACGCGCCGCCGCATGCCTTGAAAAGATTCTTTCAGGATAACCTTTCGCGCTGGAGCGGCTGGGAGCGCCTGCGCCAACTGACAGTGCCAACCCTGGTCATCCGTGGGCATCGGGATCTCGTGTTCGAGAGTCCGCTGTTCGAGCGGGTGGCGGGGACCATCCCAGAGGCGGAAGAGGCCGATATCGGTGTATCAGGCCACATGGTCATGTTGGAGCGGCGGGAGGCGGTGAACCGTTCGTTGGAACGCTTCCTCTCGGGTGAAGGTCAACGCTCGTGGCGGGGATCGGGGAGCGATCCTGAAAAGAAAAAAGGCGGGCGCGATACTTTACGCAAGGAACGCCCGTGGCTGGAGAATTACGAACAGGGCGTGCCGTACACGGTGGGTGTGCCGAACATTCCGCTGCAGCAGTTGTTGCGTTCAGCGGTGCGGCGTTTCCCCAATCAACCTGCGGTCTTGTTCGAGGGCGCGCGCCTGACGTATCGCGGCCTGAACCGCGAAGTGAATCGGTTTGCCAATGCCCTGCATGCGCTCGGCGTGGGCAAGGGTGCGCGCGTGGTGTTGTTGCTGCCCAATGTGCCGCAGATGGTGATCGGGTTTTACGGGACGATGAAAGCCGGGGCTACGGCCGTGTTTGTGCCGCCGGTGATCGAACCGGAGGAAGTGGTGCGTCAGGTGAAGGAAGCCGAGGCCAGCGTACTGGTGACGCTGGGGATGTGGGCCGGGCTGGCGCAACAGATCCAACAGGGGGCGGGTGTGCCGCATATCGTGTTGACGGATGGCGGGCACTATGCGCCAATAATCAAGCGCTGGATTTCGGCGTGGCGCAACCGCGGCTTTCGCCTGCGAAACGCCCTGCGCTGGCAGGACTGGCTCGCCGGCAACAGTGATAGATCGCCCACCGTGGAAGTGGTGCCCGATGACCTGGCTGTCATTCAATATACCGGCGGGACCACGGCGCAATCGAAAGGGGTGATGCTTTCGCATCGCAACCTGGTGGCCAACGCCCTGCAGACCCGCCATTGGCTGCCAGAGGCCGTGGAAGGCCGCGAGCGCTTTTTGTGCGTGGTGCCGATCTTTCATAGTTACGGCCTGACCGGCGCGATGAACGTTCCGGTTTCGGTGGGTGCGGCGATGATCCTCAAGCCGCAGTTCCAGATCGCCGAAGTGATGAAGACCATCAAACGCTACAAGCCGACCATCTTCCCCGGCGTTCCGGCCATGTACGTGGCCATCAACAACTTCCGTGGTGTGCGTAAATATGGCATCAATTCCATCAAGGCCTGCATCAGCGGGTCCGCGCCGCTGCCGGTGGAAGTGCAGGAGGCGTTCGAGAAGCTGACCAAAGGCCGCCTGGTGGAGGGCTACGGCCTGACTGAGGCGGCGCCGGTCACGCATGCCAACCCGCTCGGCGAGAAGCGCAAGGTGGGCACCATCGGCGTGCCGCTGCCTTCGACCGAGGCCCGGGTGGTCGAGCTCACGAACAAACGCAAGGAAGTCCGGCAGGGGCACATCGGCGAATTGGCGGTGCGCGGTCCACAGGTGATGCTTGGCTATTGGAAGAATCCCGAAGCGACGAAAGAAGTGCTCGCTGAGGATGGCTGGCTGCTCACCGGCGATATTGCCCAGATGGACGAGAACGGTTACACCCGCATCGTGGCCCGCAAGGCTGATATGTGGTTTTCGCCCAAAGCCAAAAAGGAACCTGCGTTCCCGCGCGACGTGGAAGAGGTCATTTACGAGATCCCCCAGGTGAAGGAAGTGGCGGTGACCGCTGTGGCCGGCAGCCCGTTCGCGTTCGTCATCGCCGGCCGGGATGCGCCCTCGCCTGCCATGGTCATCTCGTATTGCAAGCGGCGGCTGCCCGCGCACCTGGTGCCGCGCTTTGTCATCTTTATGGACGACTTCCCGCGGACCTTTATCGGCAAAGTCCTACGCAGAGAATTAGCCCGCAGATATGAAAAGCACACCGACGGATAATTTCGTCATTCCCGAGTTTGCCAACTTTGTTCAGCAGGGGAGTGGCGTGCCGGTGGTTATGATCCACGGTATCGCGGCCTCCTTGCACGATTGGGATGAGCTCAGCCCCAGCCTCACACCGCATGGGTATGCCACCTATGCCCTCGACCTGCTGGGGCATGGCGATAGCCCCAAGCCCGAGTTGCGGGCCTATCAAATGGATTGGTTGCTGGCCCACTTCGAAGGCTGGATGCGCTCGCTGCACCTGAGCGAACCCGCCATCATCATTGGACATTCCCTGGGCGGTTACATCGCCTTGGATTACGTGCGCCGCTTCGCCCACCTCACCCGCGGGTTGATCCTGGTCAATCCATTTTATTCACGCTCGCAGCTGCCTCTGCTCCTGCGGCGGTCGTACAGCAACCGCAACTTGCGCGGTGTGATTGTCAGCAAGACGCCCGAGTGGTTGTTCCGCGCCGTGGTGGACGTGACCAGCCGGGCCATGGGGCACAGTGCCGGGGCCCTGCACTCCCTCCCGGCGCACATCCGCGCCCAGACCGCGCTCGATTACACACGCACAGCGCCCGGCGTGTACAACATCCCCAATGTGCTCACAGACCTGACCGAGCACCTGCCCACGATTAAAACTCAGACCCTTGTCGTTTGGGGTGACCGCGACCAGACGCTGGCGCCTGCTTCCTTCCCTAAACTGGTATCGGCTTTGCCGCATGCCCAAGGCCGGGCGTTGCGGGCGGCGCATGTGCCACATCAATCGAACAGCGCTGAGTTCAATGCATTGGTATTGGACTTTCTGCGGGGGCTTGAACAGCGTTGATGATGGAATTGCACTGAAATTTTAAGGTAAATCACCCGCCAGTCCTCTTGAAGTGGGTATGTGTCCGTGCTACAATGCAAATCAAGAAACGCCAATATGTACGGGGATGCAACGCCTATACGCCCACATTTGGCGGCAACAGATGTTCTAATTATGGAGACGCTTAACCCCAATGCGGTGCCCGTATTGCCAGCATCACGATTCTAAAGTGCTCGATACCTCTCACGACAACCACGGTGGAATTCGCCGGCGTCGTGAGTGTTTTAACTGTGGACAGCGCTTTAGCACCTACGAACGGCCGATCCTGGCGGTACCGCTCATCATCAAGCAGGATGGCACGCGCGAAGAGTTCGACCGCGAGAAGATGGCGCGTGGCATCCGGATCTCGTGTGCCAAACGGCCCGTCTCGGCTGCGGATATCGAGCGTATGATCGGCCAGGTCGAATCGCAGTTGCAGAAGATGGGCAAATCCGAGATCTCCTCGCGTGTGGTGGGTGACCTCGTGATGGAAGCCCTCAAGGAAGTGGACCAGATCGCCTACGTCCGCTACGCCATTGTCTACCTCGGTCTCGACGACTTGAAGTCCATTCGCAAAGAGATCGACCACTTACTGGATAGTTAATAGACCGACGCCCGGATGTTCCTCCAAGGGGGGAATGTCTGGGGCTGTCGGTTTTTTGTATGTATTCTGTGCTTCGTCCGCTCATGTGACGAGATCAACAAACCAAGAGGAGTGTGTATCATGGCAAGCAAAGCAACAGCGCCGGCGACGCCGGTCAAGAATGGGTTGTTACCCACACCGCCCATGCCCAAGGGCCTGCCCAAGGCGAATCTCACCGACAATGCCCGTCAGGTGTTGATGAAGCGTTATGTGCGCCGCGGCGACGATGGCAAACCCGCCGAAACCGTGGAGGAGATGTTCTGGCGCGTGGCCTATCATGTGGCCAAGGTCGAAGAACAGTGGGAAGCCGATGTGCAGAAGCGCACGGTGGAGTATTACCATTTATTGTCAAGCAAGAAATTTTTCCCGAACTCCCCGACCTTTACCGGTGCTGGCACGCCGCTCGGGCAGCTCGCGGCTTGTTTCGTATTACCCATCACCGATGACATGGGACGCCACAGCGCGGGCATCTTCCAGACCCTGCGCGATGCGGCCCTGATCCAGCAGACCGGTGGCGGCAACGGCTTCTCGTTCTCGCGCCTGCGCCCCAAGGGCGCCTTTGTGCTCAGTTCTGCCGGGCAGGCCACGGGACCCGTGGGCTTCCTGCGCGTGTATGACCATGCCTTTGGCGAGATCGCCCAGGGCGGCACCCGCCGCGGTGCGAACATGGCTGTGTTGCGCG
>CAZJMZ010000079.1:0-11884 GCA_964547115.1 uncultured Anaerolinea sp.
TATAGCAGTGTGCCGGTGACGGAATTTCGCGCAGGCATGATCGTGGGGTCAGGCTCGGCGCTGTTCGAGATGATCCGCTACCTGACCGAGCGTGAGCCGGTGCTGGTGTGCCCGGCCTGGTTCTATTCGGAGGCGCAACCCATTGCCATTCGTGATGTGATGGCCTACCTGTTGGCCGCGCTGGATACACCCGAAAGTGTGGGGCGGTTGATCGAGATCGGCGGTCCCACCCGCCTGACGTATGCCGATATGTTGCGCGAGTACGCCGCGGAACGCAACCTGAAACGTGTGCTCATTCGCACACCGTTCTATACGCCGCGGCTTTCAGCGTACTGGGTGCATATGCTCACGCCCATTCACTGGCGGGTGGTGTTGCCGTTGATCGAAGGCCTGCGGGCGCGTTTGATCGTGCGCGATAGCGCCGCGCGCAAGTTGTTCCCGCAGATCAAACCCATTGATTTTCGCACGGCCGTGCACCTGGCCCTGGGGCGCATCCAGCGCGATAACGTGGAGACCAGTTGGGCCGATGCGCTGGTGACCGTGGCCGGTGACATCAAACCGTATACCTTTACCGTCGAAGATGGCATGTTCATCGAGACCCGTCAGGTACTGCTTGATCTCACACCCGAGACCGTGTTCCGTTCCTACATGGGCATCGGTGGTGAGCGTGGCTGGTTGTACATGGACTGGTCTTGGGCCATGCGCGGCTGGATGGATAAGGTCGTGGGTGGGGTGGGCTTGCGCCGCGGTCGCCGTCATCCTGATGATTTGCGGGTGGGCGAGTCGCTGGATTTTTGGCGGGTGGAGGAGCTTGAGCCAAAGCGCTTGCTTCGTTTGCGGGCTGAAATGAAACTGCCCGGCAAAGCCTGGCTTGAATTTAAATCTGAACCGCAGGACGGCAAAACCCTCTTCACCGTCACGGCCTATTTTGCGCCACATGGGCTCTTTGGCTTTCTTTACTGGTACGCCATGTGGATCCCCCATCGCTTCATCTTCGATGGGCTCACACGCATGTTGGCCAGCCGCGCGCGCGTGCTGGCTCATTAGCCTTCTTTCTTTTTCCTCGTGTATTGATGAGGAAAAAGAAATAGGAAAGATACTCATTGACTTCGCCCCTCATTCTCGTCACCGGTGCCACCGGGTACATTGCCAGCCGACTGATTCCACGCTTGCTGGATTCCGGCTACCGGGTACGCGCCCTGGCCCGTGACCCGCTTCGACTTTCCGCCCGAAACTGGTTCAACAAAATCGATATTGTTCAAGCGGACGTCACCGCGCCTGACTCGCTCGCGCAGGCCCTTACCGGTGTGGAGACCGCCTACTACCTCATCCACAACATGTCACATGGGCATGGCTACACTTCTCTTGAACTTGATGCCGCGCGTAACTTTACCCATGCCGCCGAAGCAGCTGGTGTCAAACATATCATCTATCTCGGTGGGCTGGCTGACCCCGAGCAACACATCGCCCCGCACATGCGCTCACGCATCGAGACCGGCAAAGTGTTGCGTGAGGGCAAGGTGCCGGTCACTGAATTTCGTGCAGGGGTCATTGCCGGGTCGGGCAGCATCTCCTTCGAGATGATCCGCTTCATGACCGAGTTGTTCCCGATCGTGCCGGGGCCGTTGTGGATGAAGAACAAATCGCAGCCCATCGCCATCCAGAACGTCATCGACTATCTCCTGGCTGCGCTCGAGAACAAGAATGGGCAAGGGCAGGTCTTCGAGATCGGTGGACCTGAAGTCACTCTGTACAAAGACCTCATGCTCCGCTACGCCCGCGCCCGTGGACTCAAACGCAGCATGGTCATGTTTCCGGGCATCCCGGTCTGGTTCATGGCCTTTGGCGTTGGCCTGATGACGCCCGTCCCTTACCCGATCGCCTACGCCCTCATCGGCGGACTCTCCGCCGACAGTGTGGTCAAACATCCGGATGCGTTACGCGTCTTCCCTGAAGTGCAACTTGTGAGCTTCGATTCTGCCGCCGCTGACGCGCTCACCAAAACGCACCCCGCACACATCGAACCGGTCTGGGAACTGGAGCAAGACGCCACACTCAAGCATGAGGGTTGTTTTATTCAACGGCGGGAGGTGAAGGTAGCGTGGCCTGCTGACGCAGCGTTTGATGCAATTAAAAAATTTGCGGGTCAAAACCATTGGCAGGTTGAAGTCCTTGAAGATCATACGTATCTGCTCGTTCGTAACACCGAACAAAGATTTGGAAATTACTGGGTTGAATGGCGCATGCACCCGATGGAGAATGTAACCCGCCTTGCCCAAACCATTTTCTTTGCCCCGCGCGGTCTGCCTGGTTTTCTATATTGGTATCTTATGCATCCGTTCCAGGCCCGTAAACTGCCGGTTGACGTGCAGCGCCTCGCGGCATACAATACTCACACATAAACGCTCAGCCTGCGGCGAAGTTGGTGTAAATCCAACACTGTCGCGCAACTGTGAATTAGCGATTAGCGATTAGCAATTAGCAATTAGCGATTAGCCTGCGGGCTGAAAGCTGAAAGCTAACAGCTAATAGCTTACAGCTAACAAGTCAGGTCGCCCGCACTGATCGGTTCTGCCACTCTCTCGCGGAAGGAGGTGGAGGACAGGTCCACGCCGGATTGCCTCTCCAACCTCCCCAGCCCAAGCTGGGGATTTTGATTCTTTACAACACACTCAGGAGAAAACATGCAACGCAAGTTATTAGCACTACTTTTACTGGTCGCGCTCTTGACCGCCTGCGCGCCTCAAACCACACCGACAACTGCCCCGGCTTCGACGGAGGTGGCTCTCACCACAGCCCCCGCCACAGAAGCGCCAACTGCCATCCCAGCCGACACAACCATCACCCTCACTGACGGACTTGGACGCGAAGTAAAACTCGCCGGGCCCGCGCAACGTGTCGTCTCGCTCGCGCCGTCCAACACGGAGATCTTGTTCGCTGTAGGAGCAGGCCCACAGGTGGTCGGACGCGATGAATTTTCCGATTATCCTGCTGAAGCCGCCGCAGTTGACTCGGTTGGCGGTTCGATGGGACAATATTCCGCTGAAGCCATCGTCGCCCTGAAGCCCGACCTGGTCCTCGCTGCCGAGATCAACACGCCTGAACTCGTCAAGCAACTTGAAGACCTGGGCCTGACGGTCTACTACCTGAAAAACCCGACAACCCTGGAAGAGATGTACGTCAATCTTGAAATTGTCGGTCAACTCACCGGGCAGGATGTGACTGAACTTGTGGACTCGCTCAAGGCTCGCGTGCAGGCTGTGGATGAAAAGATCGCTCCGCTTTCATCCCGCCCCACGGTGTTCTATGAGATCGATGCCACCGACGCCTCCAAGCCTTACAGCTACGGCCCCGGCACGTTTGGCGACCTGCTCATTCAACGTGCCGGTGGTGCGAATCTGGTCTCGCTGGCAGGCATCACCGATGCGTATCCACAGGTGAGCCTCGAACAGATCGTGGCAGCCAACCCCTCGATGATCATTCTTGGTGATTCGATGTGGGGTGTCACGCCTGAATCGGTGCTCGCCCGCGCCGGTTGGGAAGGGCTTGAAGCTGTGAAGAACAATCAGATCTTCGCCTTCGACGATAACCTCGTCAGCCGCCCCGGCCCACGCCTCGTGGACGGACTGGAGCAATTGGCCAAATTGTTGCACCCCGAATCGTTCAAATAACCTTGATGTAGGGGCGGGGTCACCCCGCCCCTACACAACAATGTCAAAACCTTATCTTTCCTCTTTCTTCTTTCTCGTCATCGCCTTGCTGCTCAGCCTCGCGATCGGTTCCGTTTTCATCACACCCAAAGAACTCTGGGATGTGCTCCTCGGCAACGGCACCGAAACAGCCACCTCCATTCTCTGGAAGATCCGTCTGCCACGCACGATTCTCATTGCACTCACTGGTGCGGCATTGGGCGGCAGCGGTGCCACCTATCAGGGTCTCTTTCGCAACCCGCTGGCTGACCCCTTCCTGATCGGCGTTGCCTCCGGTGCGGGGTTGGGCGCGGTCATTGCCATGTCGATCCAATGGCCGTATTCTTTCTGGGGCTTGATGGCGATCCCGCTCTCGGCGTTCATCGCCGCCCTGCTCACGGTCTTTATCGTTTACACCCTGGCCCGCGTCGGTCAGACCATCCCCACCACCAACCTCATTCTCGCGGGTGTGGCGTTCTCGTCCTTTGCCACCTCGCTCACCTCGTTCCTCATGCTGCGCTCCACCGGTGAAGTGCGGCGTGCGCTGGGCTGGCTGCTCGGCGGTGCAAGCCAATCTGGTTGGACCGCCATCCTGGCCATCGCGCCATATCTCCTCATCGGCCTTGGCATCCTGCTCTTCAGCGGGCACGCCCTCAACCTCCTGCAATTCGGCGATGACCAAGCCCAACAACTCGGCCTCAACGTCACCCGCACCAAACGGATTCTTTTGACTGCCTCCTCCCTGGCCACCGCCGCCGCTGTGGCTTTTTCCGGCATCATCGGCTTTATCGGACTCATCGTCCCGCATCTTATCCGACTTTGGTTTGGCCCTGACCATCGACGTTTACTGCCCCTCAGCATGCTTGGCGGCGCGACAGCCTTGCTCGTGTCCGATGTCATCGCCCGCGTGGTGCTTGCTCCGCAGGAGATCCCTGTGGGCATCATCACTGCCCTCGCTGGTGCGCCCTTCTTTCTGTGGGTGCTGAAGACCGCCAAGAACCAGGGATATTGGTAAAACTCAAAGTGACTGTCACCTGCCTATAGGACATCGTATGCCCATCACCATCCGCCAACTCGAACCAAACGAATCAACGCACACCAAGGTCTTCTCGCGCAAATCCATGGTGACCTCACGACTGGTTCTCCAGATCGAGAACGAAAGACTCACCTACACGATTGCCCCTGTTGACCCGCCCTATGAACGCGAAGTGCAGCTCGAAGACACCGAGTATGGCTTCAACGAGACTCCGCCGGTCGTCTTCTTCGCCGAAGCAGATGGTCAACCCGCCGGGCGTATTCGCATGCTCAAGTGGTGGAATCAATTTGGGTATGTGGAAGACCTGGTGGTGAATCCGCAATTTCGAGGGCTGGGCGTTGGGCGCAGATTGTTGGAACGCGGCATCCAATGGGCACGGGAGCAAGGATACCCCGGTGTGATGCTCGAAACGCAGGATGATAACGTCCCGGCTTGCACGTTGTATCAAAGCTGTGGTTTTGTGTTGAGCGGGTTCGACCGTAACATCTACAAGGCCATCAACCCCAACACCAGAGAAACCGCCTTGTATTGGTATTTGATATTTTGAATAGTAGGGGCGAAGCATTGCTTCGCCCCTACATGGAAAATGTTATGCTCAAACTCCAATCCATCTCCGTTTCCTACGGCGCGCGCCAGATCCTGCACGATATCTCCCTCAACGTGCAAAGTGGCGAAGTGCTGGCTCTGATCGGCCCCAATGGCGCAGGCAAATCGACCTTGATCCGTGCGGCCAGCGGGGTCATCCCGTATAGCGGACACGTCCGCACGAATGGCGATGATTTTGCGGCGCTTTCGACGCTTCAACGTGCCCGATATATTGCCACCGTTCCCCAGGCCGTTGCCATGCCCCCGGCTTTTACTGTGTGGGAAACGGTCCTGTTGGGGCGCACGCCGTATCTGGGTTTTTTAGGCCAGCCCTCGCCCAGAGATGAAGAGATCGCGCGCGAAGCGTTGCAACGCGTCAGTGCCTTGCACTTTGCCGAGCGTCGCATCGGCGAACTCTCAGGCGGCGAACAGCAGCGCATTTTGCTGGCACGCGCGTTGTGCCAGTCCACGCCGGTGTTGTTGCTCGATGAGCCTACTGCGCATTTGGACCTGCAATACCAGGTCAGTTTATTGGAACTGGTGCGGGAGCTTGCCCACAAAGACAACCTTGCGGTGCTGGTGGCGCTCCACGACCTGAATCTTGCCGCCCATTACGCTGACCGCATCGCCCTGATGGTGGCCGGGTCGCTCAAAGCCCTCGGCACGCCGGAAGAGGTGCTAAAACCCGAACTTATCGCTGATGCATATTGTCTGCCCGTGCAAGTGGTCAAGCATCCGTTCATGGATATTCCGCTGGTGTTGCCAGAAACAAAATGATTATGTCATCCTGAGGGAGCGTTCTTCCGCGACCGAAGGAGCTCGTTCAGCATGTCAGAGATTCTTCGCTTCGCTCAGAATGACATTACATAGGTAATAAAAAACTTCCGGGATCAATATCCCGGAAGTTTTTACTTGTCTACTGCCTTAGCTCCAGCGCCACTTCGTGCCGTCTTTACTATCCTCGATGGTGACGCCCAGGGCTTTGAGTTGATCGCGGAGTTCGTCGGAACGGGCCCATTGTTTGTTCTTGCGGGCTTCGGTCCGTTCGGCGAGCAGGGCCAGCACTTGCGCTTCTGCCTCGCTGGAGCCGGTCTTTTCCTGCAGGCGCAGGCCGAAGACGCTGGTCAATTCGCGGAGGGCGGCTTGGGCCGGTTTGAGTTGTTCATCATTGGCGCCGTTATCGCGGGCGGTGTTGATGGCTTTGACAAGTTCGTACAGTGCTGCAATGGCCAGCGGTGAGTTGAAGTCGTCGTCCATCGCGTCCACGAAGGCTTGTTTGGTGGCTTCGCCTTGGGCGGCAAGCGCCGAGGCGGCTTCAGCGGAGAGTCCGCTGGCGGAGGCTGAAGCAGGCCGAAGGGCGGCTTTGAGGCGCTCGAGCGATTTTTCCGCGGAGTCCTGGGTCTCGTCATTGAAGATAAGTGGCGCGCGGTACGAACCCATCAGCACGAGCATCCGCATGACATCGGCATCACGCACTTTGAGGAAGTCTTTGATGCTGACGATGTTGCCGAGACTCTTGGACATTTTCTCGCCGCCGAGTTGCAGCATGCCGTTGTGGATCCAGTAGCGGGCGAAGGGTTTACCGGTGTACGACTCAGTCTGGGCGATCTCGTTCTCGTGGTGCGGGAAGATGAGGTCGTTGCCGCCGCCGTGGATGTCGATCTGTTCGCCGAGTTCGGCGAGGTTCATGGCAGAGCATTCGATGTGCCAGCCGGGGCGGCCTTTGCCCCAGGGGCTATCCCATGAAATTTCGCCGGGTTTGGCGGCTTTCCAGAGGGCGAAGTCCATCGGGTGATCCTTGGATTCGCCGACCTCGATGCGGGCACCGGCTTGCATATCTTCGATCTTGCGACCAGAGAGGCGGCCATAATCAGTATCGCTGGGGACGCTGAAGTACACATCGCCGTTGGGGGCGGGGTAGGCGGCTTCTTTTTGGATGAGGCCTTGAATGAACTCGATGATGAGCGGCATGGTCTTGCTGACCTGCGGGTTGGAGGTGGCCGGCAGGACGTTGAGACTCTTCAGGTCGTTGGCGTAATCTTCAATATAGCGCTGAGAGAGCTTGAGCGGGTCTTCGCCGAGCGCATTGGCGCGGTTGATGATCTTGTCGTCCACATCGGTGTAGTTCATGACGTGCTTGACGTTGTAGCCGCGGTATTCAAGATAACGGCGGACAATGTCGAACACGATGGCCGACATGGCGTGCCCGACATGCGCGTCGTTGTAGACCGTGACGCCGCACACGTACATTTTGACGAGGTTCGGCTCGAGGGTTTCAAAGTCTTCTTTTTTGCGGGTGAGGGTGTTATAAAGACGGATCATGCGCTTATTATAACCATAGATGGTATTGTGGAGTTGAAGAAACATGCAAAGGATCTCATGGCGTATCCCGTTCTATCTGGTCTCCCTGGCTTTGCTGGTGATGTATGGAACCTGGTGGGTGCGGATGATCGCCAACGCGGCCGATAACACCAGCACCGACTTTATTTCGCTGTATTCGGCGGCGCGCATTGCCCAACAGCAGGGTCTGCCCATGATCTATGATGTGCAGGCCCAACAAAATGCCCAGCAGGCGGTGATCGGCGCTCCGCTGGCAAATGGACAGGTGTTGCTGTTCATTCACCCTCCCAGCCCGGTGTTTCTGCTGGTCATGGTGGTGAACGCGGATTACACCGGTTCGTTCGTGCGTTGGGTGCTGGTTCTGTTGGCGTTGTATCTGCTTTCGGCACACTTGCTGACCGGGCTGTTGTTCCCGGGCGGGCCGGTTGAATTGCGGCTGGCATGGACGGTCAGTGTGTTGGTGTTCTTTCCGTTATTCATCAGTTTGTGGCAGGGACAGGATACAGCCATCCTGTTCCTGGGATGTGTATTGTGGTGTATGGGAGTTTTGAAGAAACAGGACTGGCTGATAGCGCTGGGTTTGACACTGGTTGCGGTCAGGCCGCACATGGGGGTGGCGCTGGCCCTGCCATTATGGTTCACCGCCCGCCGGGCGTGGTGGCGTTCAGTGTTGTGCGTGGGAGCGCTGGTTGCTGTTAGTATGGCGGTTTTGAACTTTCAGGGGGTATGGGGGCTGCTTCATTTGATCCGCATCAGTTCGGCAGGCGACTGGTTTGGTATGAGGCCGGAGGTGATGTTGAACGGGCTGGGGTTGCTTTTGCGGGTGGTAGGCGTCCCTGGCCCGGCGCTGGTGTCGTTGTTGGGTTGGGTGCTCTATGGGGTTGGGCTGGCCGGGATATGTTGGTTGTGGTGGCGGTCCAGGCAGAGAGTGGAAAGCCTGGTGGGCCTCACCCTGCTCATGGTGGTCCTGACCGCTCCCCATCTTCACCTGCACGACCTGACCGTTCTCATCCTGCCGGTGTTGTTGATCGGCAGGGATGTGTGGCTGCGGTCGGGCAACCCGTATGTGGTCTTGATCCCGGTGGGGGCCTCTATATTTCTGTTGGCGGGGTTCCTGCTCGGCGCGGCGTATTTTGTTTTTCCGTACCTGTTGTATGGGGCGCTGGCGTGGTTCCTGTGGACGGGCGCCGCCTCAGAGCGCAGCGGGGTCAGGTAAGTGGCCCGGATATAATTGCACTCACCAACATGATCCATCGTTTCAAGGGTTTCCATGTCTCTTAACCGGACTGCCTTATTCCGCATCCTTTTAATTTCGGCGAGCCTGTCGCTGGCGATCGTGTATGTCTTATCCTGGGTGGATGTGATATCCGACCCGGAGCAACGGAACGGGTCTGATTTCATGGCTTTCTACGCGGCGGGACGAGGTATGTTGGAAAGGAATGCCGCCGCAGCGTATGATATGCAATTTATAAAGGTGACTCAGGAAACTGTTGCCGGGTACCGAACCTCTGAAAGAGGTTTTTTCCCATATATGCATCCTCCATTCATCCTGCCCATTCTTTGGGGGGTGGCGCATTTTGAATACATTCCTGCCTACATTCTCTGGGCGGCTTTTATGTTGGTGCTTGCTGTTATTGCAGCAAGTGTTGCCGCACGACTTTTTCCGGCTGGCATTCAGCGTGTTGCGCTTTGGCTTGGCATGACCTTTTTCTTCCCGGTTTTTATCAGCCTTGCGAACGGACAGGATTCCGCCCTGTTGTTGTTGGGAGGGATGCTTTGGTATTTCGGGCTGTCGAAAAGATCGAGCATGCTGGCTGGTATGGGTCTGGCGTTAACGACGATTCGTCCCCAGGTTGCCCTGGTTTTGTCGTTGCCTTTCTTTTTTAATAGAAATCAACGGATGGTCTGGTGGTGGTTTGTTTCGGGCGCACTGGTTTTGGTGGTGTTTAGTGTTCTTTTGATCGGTGTGGATGGACTGGAAAACTTTATGGAGATCATGTCGATCACCGTTAGCGGCACCGATTATCAAATCAATGAGACCGCCATGTTCAATCTGATTGGCATGACCACTCGTCTCATCCCGGGTATGAGTGCGACCGATATTCGGGTTGCGGGTTGGGCTGGGTTCCTGATCGGACTGGCGGGGCTGTGTGTGGTTTGGCTAAAGACCAGGGCGCTCGAAGACCGGCATATTGCGCTGGCGGTTATCATCGCCCTCTTCGTCTCGCCGCACCTGCATTATCACGATCTGGCGCTCCTGCTGATTCCCATCCTGGGCGTCGTTCGCCAGGCCGGGGCCGGGCGGCCCTCCCCGGATTTCCTGACCCTGCTGCCGCTTGGCATTTCCCTGTTGTTGATCGCCACTTATTCCGTTTCCTTGCTGGCGCACCCGGTCGTGTACCTGACCGAAGCGGGCCTCCTGTTCGTTCTCTGGCGTGAATCTGGGGCATCTGCCGCTCTCGAAAAAAAATCGGAGAACCAAATCTGATTCTCCGACTCTCGTAAACCTTTTGCAGGTGGGGGTCAGCGCTTGCGCTTGCCGTTC
This sequence comes from uncultured Anaerolinea sp., assembly GCA_964547115.1. Lineage (GTDB taxonomy): Bacteria > Chloroflexota > Anaerolineae > Anaerolineales > Villigracilaceae > Defluviilinea. The sequence continues at coordinate 10,196 of CAZJMZ010000079.1, forward strand.
TCTTCCTCCACGCGGGCAAAGATCATGCGGCCCGCCGCGGTTTGCAACACCTTGGTGACGACCACTTCCTTGTATTCGCCGATGTACTCATGGCCGTTCTCCACCACCACCATCGTGCCATCGTCCATATAGCCCACGCCCTGACCGTGCTCCTTGCCTTCCTGGAAGATGTTGAGCGTCATGTGTTCGCTGGGTAGTACCACCGATTTGACCGCATTCGCCAGTTCATTGATGTTCAGGATCGTCACACCCTGCAATTCGGCAATTCGGTTCAGGTTGTAATCGTTCGTCAGGATCGGGCATTTCAACTGGCGCGCCAGCACCACCAGTTTGTCGTCCACCTCGCGCACGCCCTCGGCATTGATATCGCTGATGCGCACCAGGATGTTGGGCAGTTTTTGCAGTTCGGCCAGCACATCCATACCGCGGCGGCCGCGTTGACGGCGCAGGCCATCGGGTGAATCGGCAATATATTGCAACTCGTTCAACACAAAGCGGGGGATGAGCAGCGTGCCGGGTAAAAAGCCGGTCCGGGCAATATCCGCCACCCGTCCATCGATGATCACCGAAGTGTCCAGCAGGATCGTGCGGTTCAGGTTGGTCCATGAAGAAGACGAACCACTCTCGCTTCTTCCGCTTAGTGTGCTTACCAGCCCCATGATATCGCCCTGGCGCATCACGAACAACGAAATGCCGAAATATGCAAAAGCCACCACGCCCACGAACGGCAGGATCTGGCCGAACGGCGCTGGCAGCATGGAGAGCGGAAACGACAACAAGGCTGCCACCAGCAGTCCCATCACCAACCCGGTCAGCCCGGCGAACAACGTCTCAGCCGAGAGATGCCCCAACTTGCGGCGGATGGCACGCGCCGGGCGCGTAGTGACGTAGGGGATCAGGATGAACCCGCTCAACCCGCCCACTAAAAAAAAGATGATGCGGGTGACCAGCAGTTCATTGGGTTGCGGCGTACCGAACAGGTCCAGTGCCCACCCTGCAAAATAGATCCCCCAAATACTAAAAGCGACCCAGCCAATAATGCGGAAAATAAATTCAACGATCCGAAATGTAAGACTACTCTGACTTTGCATGAACTCTCCTTGTAAAGTGCCAAATAATGACAGACAATGAAAAGAATAATAATCGCATAATAGCATGGCTTGGGGGCATAGTCAATTGAATAATCCCCGCAGTAGCGAGACTGGTTATATAATCATGCCTACCCGATAAAAAACCGCCTCCCACCCAGCCGGAGCCTGCCCCACCCTCAAAAAACCATGACCCTCACCGATACCCTCAACCGCCCCTTGCGCGACCTGCGCATCTCCGTCACCGACCGGTGCAACTTCCGGTGCGTGTATTGCATGCCCAAGGAGATCTTTGGCCCCGATTACCAATACCTGCGCCGCGACGAGGTACTCACCTTCGAGGAGATCACACGCCTGGCGCGGATTTTCGTGGGGCACGGTGTGAAAAAGATCCGGCTGACTGGCGGTGAACCGCTCGTGCGCAAGGATCTGCACCTGCTCATCAAAATGCTGGCCGAGATCCCCAACCTTGACCTGACCCTCACCACCAACGGCGCACTCCTGCCCAAACAGGCGCAACTGCTCAAGGATGCGGGGCTCAAGCGCGTCACGGTCAGCCTTGATTCGCTCGATAACGAAGTCTTCAAAGCCCTGAATGATG
>CAZJMZ010000080.1:0-11832 GCA_964547115.1 uncultured Anaerolinea sp.
CTTCGCGCAGACGCGCCAGAACCCGTTCATCTGTCATTTGGGGCATACAGCCTCCATCTCTGTGTGCGTCACTCCCCCGCTTCAACGCCCGGCATCCATACCCATCTACCCCGCCTACTTTTATTCTTGCCAGTTCAGGTCACAAGTCGAGTATTGAATGTCATAGACAAGTCATGCACAAATTCCAGAATGAATTGGATGAAGTTTGGATGGATATGGATGACAAAAAAGCGGTTCAGACTCAGGGAAGTCTGAACCGCTTCGAAAGGCTTTACCAGCGACGGATTACTTTTCCGGCGCCCCGGCGTTGATCCAATCGGTGATCAATTTCAAGTCATCAGCTGAAAGTTGACCCGGGTGCCCGCCAGCCTGTTGCTTTTGCACCAGCAGACTATTGGCGGCATCACCCGGCACGATCACCACGCCTGAAGAACCACCCTTGAGCGCATCGGCATACGTTCCCAGATTCAAACCGCCGAACGATCCATGACAGGCCCCGCAGGTGGATTGGAAGACTGCGCCGATCGCGCCATCCCAGGTGGAGCCTGAGGCGGGGGCCGCGGCTGAGGGAGTGGTATCTGTTCCCGGCTGAGTCGGAAGCGGGGTTTCGGTCGGCGGCACCGGTGTAAAGGTGAGCGTCGGCTCGGGGGTGAAGGTCTGAGTCGGGGCGGGCGTCGCAGTAAAGGGCACAAAGACTGCCACCGTGGGGATCTGGCGTTCGGTGGTGGTCAGCGCGGTCTGCTCGGAAGTGATGAAGCCATATACACCGCCCAGCATCAACACGCCTAACACCGCAGCAACCGGAATATATGCCCGTTCGCGTTTTTTGAGCGTGGCCGGGTCCACCGGGCGCTCGGCAATGCCGGCCTTGATATCGGCAAGTTCGAGCGGATGCTCGTGCAGCATGTCCTGCTCATCCATTTTGCCGGTGAACATGGATTTGTTGAAGCGTTTGACATGTACGCCGTACATGTGCCAGATGATGATGGCCAGCACAGCCAGCACGGCTTCTCCACCGTGGGCAGCCTTGGCCGCCGGAATGACCACGCCCGGCAGGAATTGGACGGTGGTAAGCGGGTTCCACATCATGAAGCCGGTGGCCACCATGACGGCGGTACCCCACACAAAGGCCCAATATTCCATTTTTTCTTCGAAAGTATAGCGGCCCATTTGTGGGAAGCTCTTGGCCAGGCCCACGTTATACAGCACAGCTTGAATACCATCTTTGAGGTCTTGCAGGCTGGGCAACATACTCAAACGGGTACGGCGGACGTACGCCAGGTACCCAAACACCAGCAGATGCCAGATGGTACCGAGCATCATGACGATGGCGGCAGTCCGATGAATGATGCGCAAACCTTCGATGCCACCCAGCAAACCGACGATGAACACCGAAACGGCATGTTCAGGAAATTTTTGCGGCAGGCCGGTGAGCCCCAGAGTGGTAAAGGACAGCAACATGGCCATGTGCTCGATACGCCGCCAGATGGGAAAACGTTCGTAGGAAGTGGTCTGGGTGCTCATTTGTGGGAGGCTCCTTTACCGCGGTTGAAACGAGGCACGATGAAACGGCGGTAAATATCAGTGAGGATGTAGAAAACCATGCCACCCAACACGGCCGGGATGAAGAACTTGTAAAAGAGGTTTACGTAATACACCAGCGGCCAGGTGGTGGGGCTGGGTTCATAATGACTGAGCCAGGCATCGGTGAAGGTTTCGGTGGTGGCATCGGGGTGGCACTGCTGGCATTTGGCCAACAGGTTGTTCTTGACCGAGAGTCCCTTTTCGGGATCGTCCACACGCTTGATATCGTGGAAGCCATGACAATCGATGCAGACCGGCTTGTTTGTGGGCTGGTCGGGATAGGTCTCTTCGAACATTTTCACAGTGGTGCCGTGGAAATCTGCCACGTAGGTGTTCAGGACGTTGGTGGACAGCCCGTATTTGGACATCAAAGCCTGGTTGGTATGGCACTCAGCACACAAGCCCGGCACACTGTTGCGGAAGGTATTGGTGGTCGGGTCGCCGATATTATGCACGCCGTGACAGTCGATACAGGTGGGCACATCGGGATTGTCCTCATTCAGCAGGTCTGACCCATGGACACTTGTAGAGTAGGCATCATAGATGGCGCTGTGACACTTGGCACAGGTCTGGGGAATGTTCTGCTTGGCGCTGAAGAGCAGCCGCCCGGTGGCGGTATCATTCAGGCGGGTTTGCGTGTGGGGGTTATGACAGTCGGTGCAGACCGCGGCATTGGAATTCCCACCGGCAATGGCTTTTTGATGCACACTATCCAATTGCTTTTGGTATTGTTCACTGTGGCATTTCTGGCAGGTGGCGTACATCTCCAGCGAAAAATCGCGCGGGCTACTGGCAGTCACCTCGGGATGCGGAAAACTGGTGATGTTGCTGTGACAATCCACACAGGCGATGCCTTCTTCAGCGTGAACCGAAGCGTCAAACTTTTTACCATCAATGGTCAAAGCCAGGGGTTGACCGCCGATATCCACAGACTTACCTTCCTCCTTATGACAAAAGAGGCAGGTGTCATTGGAAATATCCTGGGCGAGGGGTGCAGCGGAGACCGGCTGAGCGGGCAGGGTGAGCATCAGCAAAAAGAACATCACCCCCGCAGCGATCACCACCGTACTAACAAGCAATGCGTGGCGTACCATCCATTGTTTCATTGCACTCTCCTGAAGCGTGTTCATATACTGTAATCACCCCAATTCTAAAATGGGGTGTCATGGGCGGTTAGTGAAGAATATCATAGAATATATATGATTAGAGAGAGGAATTATCCGGTTATGGCGTGCCGGCTTTTTTGGGGTATGACCAGATTTGACGAAATAGGATAAATTTAGGGAAATTATGTGACATTCATCGCCGGGGCTTCTCAGTAAGCCTTAATCTCACCATGTAAAATGACTTTGTATTAAATCTCACGAGTTTTCACACAATTTGTTGGAGGTACAAAATGAAAGTCAATAAGTTTGTCATCGGCGGTTTATTGATCCTGGGCGCGGTCATCTTCCTGATCGCCTCCGCGACGGCAACTTCCTCTGAATACTTCCTGACCATCGACGAACTCAACGCCAAAGGCAGCAGCATCGTGGACCGCAACCTGCGTGTCTCTGGCGCAGTGATCGGCGACACGATCCAATACGACGCCCAAACGCTCACCCTCACCTTTGAGGTGGCTCATGTCTCCGGCGATAATGCCGCCCTCGAAACTGAAGGTGGTCTCGCCGAAGCCCTGCACCAGGCTGTGATGGATCCCTCGCGCACCCGCATGACCGTCAAATACATCGGCCCCATGCCTGACCTGCTCCGTAACGAGGCTCAGGCCATCGTCACCGGGCACCTCGGCGCCGACGGCATCTTCTACGCCGACGAACTTCTGCTCAAGTGTCCCACCAAGTACGAAGAGGCCGTGCCTGAACAGGCCGGATAAACTAGTAAGACCTGACGGAAACCAAGACCCGTCAGGTCTTATTGACTGAAGGAGACCCAATGATCGCCGATTTTGGCTTTGGTGTTCTGATCATCACCTTTCTCGTGACGCTCTACAGCGTCTTTGCCGCCGTCTATGGCGAGCTTCGCAAAATGCCCGCCATGGTCGAAAGCGCCCGCCGGGCCATGTTGCTCACCTGGCCCCTGCTCACCCTCACTGCCGGGACGCTCATATACCTGCTCGTCAACAATCATTTCGAAGTGCAATTCGTCTACGAAGTGACCAGCCGTTCAATGCCCACCTACTTAAAGGTCACTGCCTGGTGGGGCGGGCAGGCCGGGTCGCTGCTGTTCTGGTCGTGGTTGATGTCGGCATTCGCCTCGCTGGTCACCCTTCGCAAATGGGACCGTGACCGCGAGTTCCTGCCCTGGGTGATCGTAGTGGCTTGTGTGACGATGGCCTTCTTCATCGGTATGAACGTCTTCTTCGAAAACCCGTTCGCGCAACTCTACCAGACATTTGATGGTCAGATTCTCCCCTATACCTTCCAACCCGCCAACAGCATGCTCTTCACCCCGCAAGATGGCCGTGGATTGAATCCGCTTCTCCGTCACCCGGGCATGGTCATCCATCCTCCGATGCTGTATCTCGGCTTCGTCTCTTTCGTGATCCCCTACGCCTTTGCCATTGCCGCATTGATCACCGGTCGTGCTGACGACCGCTGGATCCGCATCACCCGCCGTTGGACCCTGTGGGCCTGGCTCTTCCTCACGGCGGGCCTCGTCCTGGGCGGACGCTGGGCCTATGACGTGCTCGGCTGGGGCGGCTACTGGGGCTGGGACCCGGTGGAGATCGCGGCCTTCATGCCGTGGCTGACCGGCACCGCCTTCCTGCACTCGGTCATGATCCAGGAGAAGCGCGGACTGTTCAAACACTGGAACATGCTGCTCATCATCCTGACCTATGACCTCGTTATCTTTGGCACCTTCCTCACACGTTCGGGCGTGCTGTCTTCTGTGCATGCTTTTGCCCAAAGCGCCATTGGGCCCTTGTTCTTCGTCTTCATTGGCCTGACGCTGATCACCTCCGTAGGGTTGTTGATCTATCGCTGGGGCCTTTTGCGCTCGGATACAGAGATGAACTCCTTGCTCTCGCGCGAGGCCATGTTCCTGTTCAACAACCTGTTGTTCCTGAGCATTCTCGTGGTGTGCTTCTGGGGTGTGATCTACCCGCTGATCTCAGAACTTACCACTGGCCAGAAAGTGACTGTGGGCCCACCCTTCTACGAGCGCGCCACCGGTCCCTTGTTCGCAGCCTTGATCTTCCTGATGGGTGTGGCGCCCTTCTCCTCCTGGACCCGCTCCACCATGAAGACCCTGGGCCGAGCCATGTGGAAACCCACCGTGTTAGCGGTGGCGATCACCCTGGTTATTTTCTTCACCTATACCCGCGACCCGTACGCCCTCGTTGGTTTCTTCCTCGTGGCTTTTACCATGGTGCTGACGGTCTATGAATATGGGCGTGGCGTTTGGGCCCGCATGCGCGCGCAAAGCGAGAATGTGTTCTCGGCCTTTGCCAATCTCACCACCCGCAACCGCCGCCGTTACGGAGGCTACCTCGTCCACATCAGCATCATGTTGATGGCCATCGGCATTCTGGGCATTGAACTCTTCCAGGTGGAGACGCAGGGCACCATTGCTGTGGGCGATTCGCTGCAGCTCTCCGGCTATACGGTCAAGTTCAAGGAAGTGGCATCCTGGGACAATGATGGTCTGGGCGTGAACTACACCCGCGCTGTCGTTGAGATCTATGACGCGCAGGGCAACCTGCTCGGCAACCTGCACCCGCGCAAGGATTTCTACTTCGATTCGCAGCAACCCATGACCATCCCCGGGCAGTTGGCCTCGCTCAAAGACGAAGTGTACGTGCTGCTGATCGATTGGGAACCCATTTCACAGGCGGGCACCACTTTCAAGATCTTCGTCAACCCGCTGGTGAACTGGCTGTGGATCGGAAGCCTGTTGTTTATCATCGGCATTCTGGTAGCAGCCTGGCCTGTCAAAGATGTGGAAACGCTCAATGAACGCGCAAGCCGGGAAGCCCGGCAAACCAGCGCGGCGGACTGACAAACAAGTAGACAAGTACAGATACGGATAATCATGTTCAATTTACGGTCACGCACCCCTCAACTCGCTCTTCTTCTGGCGCTTTTGCTGGCGCTGGTTGCCATGCCTGTGCTGGCACAGGACCCCACCCCTTCGGATGATGAGGTCAATCGCATCGCCAAGCAGTTGTATTGCCCGGTCTGCGAAAGCACACCGCTGGACGTTTGCCCCACCGAGGCCTGCCGCCAATGGCGGGAGGTGATCCGCACGATGCTCTCGGAAGGGAAAAGCGAAGCTGAGATCAAGCAGCACTTTGTAACGCAATACGGCGCACGCGTGTTGAACGAACCGCCGAACCGCCTGGTGGCCTATCTCGTGCCGGGGGTGGCGATCCTGCTCGGGGCATTGATGCTGTTCCGTGGGTTTCAGATGTGGCTGAAGCCGGTGGCTGTGGAAGCAGGCCCGGGTGAGTCGGAGGCGGAGCCTGTCCCGCAGGATGAGTACATCCGTAAGTTGGAAGAAGAATTGAAGAAACGCAAATAATGGGCTGTAGCCCTTTGGGAGAATGTCATGACTGAATCAACCCCTCAACGTCGCGGTGTGCCGGTTTGGGCACAGATCGTCATCTGGGTGTTTTTGATCGGCCTGCTGGTTGTGGTGGCACTGGGTTTGCGCCGCGCCCAGCAAGGGACCGTGCAACCGGGTGAAGAGATCAAGAATTTCACCCTCACTTTGTTCAGCGGCTACGAATATGAAGGCCGCAACCAGATCAGCATCGAAGAGTTGCGCGGCAAGGTGGTGGTGATCAATTTTTGGGCTTCGTGGTGCAAACCGTGCGAGCAGGAAGCCGCCGAGCTGCAGCAGGCGTGGGAGTTGTATGAACCCACCGGGCAGGTGGTCTTCATCGGCGCCGATTATGTGGATACCGAGCCCGAAGCCCGCGTGTACCTGAAGAAGTTCGGCATCACCTTTTCGAACGGACCCGACCTCGGCACGCAAATGTCGCAATATTTCCGCATCAAGGGTGTGCCCGAAACCTATTTCATCGACCAGAACGGGGTGCTGCAATATGTGCAGGTGGGCCCCTTCACCTCGCTGGACCAGATCCAGGCAATCATCGATCCCCTGCTCGCCGGAAAGTAACTTCCATGCAAATCGTCTCTCTCTTTCTCGCCTTGTTCCTGCTGGTCTTCGTCGGGTTGTATTTGTATGCTCCGTTCCTTGAGCGGCGCGCCCGACGCGTGACCGCCGAGGAACATGAAATCTCATCGTTGATGGCCGAACGCGAAGGCACCATCGCCTCGCTGCAGGAGCTGGATTTCGATTTCAAACTTGGCAAGGTGCCTGAAGAAGATTACCCCGTCCAACGCACCCTGCTGCTGCAACGCGGCGCCGACGTTTTACGCCGGCTCGATGAACTCATGCCCAAAAAGCAGCAAGCCGATGCAGACGCCCGCATCGAACGCGCAGTGGCAGCACGCCGCAAGAAACAGGCCGATCCCAACGCCAGCGACGAAGACCTCGAGGCGCTGATCGCCGCCCGCCGCCGCGGACGCAAGACCAAGGCCGCCGGGTTCTGCCCCAAATGCGGCAAGCCGGTCATGGCCGCCGATAAGTTCTGCCCCTCCTGTGGCAAGGCGCTGGCCTCCTAGGCAACCCACCCACAGCCACACTCACGGACTCCTTTCATGAAACTTCGTTATCTCTCCTTGTTCGCCCTTGCCTTCGCACTCACTGCCTGCAACTTCACCCTGGCCGAAGATGTCACCCCGCCGCCAGGCTATGTCCCACCGACTCCCATGCCCACGCTTGTGATGGTGCCACCCCAAACGCCCAACGTGGCCAATGGCGCGGCCATCTATGCCGAAAAGTGTGCGCCCTGTCATGGCGAGACCGGCCTCGGCGACGGTCCGCAGGGCATTCAACTCGGCGTCACGGTCAAAGCCTTTGGCCTGCCTGAGATCGGCCGCCCCGCCTCCCCCGCCGAATACTTCACCGTGGTCACCCGTGGCAACATGGAACGCCTGATGCCACCCTTCAACAGCCTCAACGACCAACAGCGTTGGGACGTGGTGGCTTACGCCCTCACCTTGCACACCACTCCCGAACAAGTGGCTCGCGGCAAACAGCTCTTTGAAGAGAACTGCACCAACTGCTCCACCGACTTCTTCCGCAACCAGACCAATATGGCGCCACTGACCGGCGTGGCACTGGCGCGACTCGCCCGTGAAGGCAACGGCAGCGACATCCCCGCCTTCGGCGCCAACTTAAGCGATGATGACCTGTGGGCCGTGGCCGCCTATTTGCGGACCCTGTCCTTCGACACTGCGCCACTTGCCCAGCCGACCACTGCTCCTGACTCCCAGACTCCCGTCGCCGCTGAAGCCGGAACGCCCGTGGCGGAAGGCACAGCCCTGGCAGCCGGGTTCGGCACTGTCAGCGGCAAAGTGGAATCCGTCACCGGCTCCCTCCCTGCCGACCTGACCATCACCCTGCGCGGCTACGACCACGGCGGCTCAGACCCGAGTGGCGGCGCCCAGGAAGTGTTCTCAGCGGTGGGTGTCATCAACGCAGATGGCACCTACATCTTCGAGAACGTCGAACTCCCTGAGAACCGCATCTTCCTGCTCGATGCGGCCTACAGCGGCGTCAGCCTGCAATCCGAACCGGGCGTGGCACTGGCCGGTCAATCTGCGCTTGAACTTGCGCCGCTGCGCCTGTATGCGATCGGGACCGATACCTCCAAACTCGTGGTCGATGAAGTCAGCCTGTTCTTCCATGCGCGCGACGCGACCACGCTCGATGTACTGGGGCTGTACAGCTTCCGCAACCCTGGCCCGGACATGATCATGGTCAAGATGGCCGAGCAACAGGAGATCCCCTTCATCAAATTCCCGCAAGGCGCCGAAGGCCTCGGCTACGAAGCCATGCAGGATAGCGCCCGCTTCGTCAGCATGGACGATGGCTTTGCCATGACGCCCGGCGAAGTGCCTTATGGCATCGTGGCGTATGCCTCGCTCCAACGCGCCGAAAAGCAGACCAGTATCACCCAGGAAGTTGTGCTGCCTGTGAGCGAATTCCGCATCCTCGTGCCTGACGGCATGGAGGTCAAGGGCGCGAACATAAAGTATGAAAACCAGCAGGATGTTCAAGGCACGCTTTACCAATCGTATCTGGCCAACAATATAGCCGCGGGCTCCAAGTTAACCTTTGAACTCAGCGGTCAACCCACCGGCACCGATGGCGGTGCTGCTGCCGCGACCAATGGCAATAACTGGCTGCTGTATGGCGCAGGCGGGCTGGGCGCGCTGCTCATTGCGGGCGGAGCCTGGCTGTACCTGCGTGACCGCTCCCAGAAAGCCGAAGCAGACCTGGATGAAGAGGAAGCGGATGAGGCTGAAAGTGAATTTGAAACGTCGGAGGAAGTCCTCGATGCCATTGTCACGCTCGACGACCTGCATCGCGACAAAAAGATCTCAGACGAAGCCTATCAAAAGCGCCGCGCCGAACTGAAAGAGATGCTCAAGGGGCTGATGTGATCGTCGTCAAGAAACTGGTCAAACGTTTCGGGCTGAAAGCCGTTCTGCGCGGGTTGGATTTCGAAGTCCAGCCGGGCGAGTTCGTGGCCTTACTGGGACCCAACGGCGCCGGCAAGACCACCTTCCTGCGAATCCTGGCTTCACTGTCACGCCCTTCGCTGGGCGAAGTGTTGGTGGCCGGGTATCGCCTGCCGGGTGAGGCGGCGCAGGTCCGCGCACGGCTGGGCGTGGTTTCACACATGCCCCTGCTCTACGGCGACCTGACCGCCGAGGAGAATCTGCAGTTCTACGGCCGTATGTATAACCTCCCTGCACTCGACCAGCGCATCACGGAGGTGCTGGAGATGGTGGGGCTGGAAAACCGCCGCAGGGACCTCGTCCGCACATTTTCGCGCGGTATGCAGCAACGTCTCGCCATTGGCCGCGCCGTGCTGCATGACCCCGATGTAATCCTCTTCGATGAGCCGTATACCGGTCTCGACCAGGACGCCTCCTCCATGCTGGACGGTGTGTTAAAGACGGTGGCAGCACAAGGCCGCACCGTGGTAATGACCTCTCATGATCTGGCCCGTGCCGAAGAGATCGCCACCCGCTTCGATGTGCTGTCACGCGGCGTCATCGTTTCTTCGGCGACGCGTCGGCAATTGAAAAAGACCAACCTGCTCGATTATTACAAACAGGCTGTGGCAGGCTGATATGGCAACGAAAACTTCAACCGTCTCCTCCCCACGCGCCGAAGGCAATTTTATCAAGGCTGTTGGCGCCGTAGTCTGGAAGGACCTGCAAGCCGAATTCCGTTCGCGCGAATTGTTCTCGGCCATGCTGGTCTTCTCGCTGCTTATCATCCTGATCTTCAACTTCGCCCTCGAGCTGGATATTAAAACGCGCCAGTCAGTGACAGCGGGCGTGCTCTGGGCCACCTTCGCCTTCGCCGGGACATTGGGCCTGAACCGTTCGATGTCCATTGAAAAAGACCGCGGCTGTCTCGATGGGCTGCTGCTCGCCCCCGTCGACCGCTCAGCCATCTTCTTTGGCAAGTTCATCAGCAACCTGGTGTTCATGCTAAGCGTGGAGGTCATCGTATTGCCGGTATACAGTGTGCTCTACAACACCAACCTCTTCCAGCCGGGGCTGATCCTGGTCATTCTGCTAGGGTCCATCGGCTACACGGCGGTAGGCACGCTGATCTCCGCCATGTCAGTACAGACCCGCACCCGCGATATTCTGCTGCCCATCCTGCTCTTTCCGGTTGCGATCGCAGTACTGCTTTCAGCGGTCAAGGCCAGCAGCGGTTTCATTGAAGGCGTGCCCTACGAAGAGATCGCCTTTCCCATCAATTTGTTGATTACCTACGATGTTGTCTTCATTGCGGTCGCTTTCATGACCTTCGATAACATCGTGGAGGAATAAACCCACCCCTATATTGCGAGGAGCCCCCTATGCAAGCCAAACCCACCCTGCTCAAGATCTTCGACATCCTTGCCATTATCATGCTGGCCGTGTCTGCTTATTTTTCGCTATTCGTTGCCCCTACCGAAGTGGTGATGGGTGATGTGCAGCGCGTGTTTTACTTCCACATCGGCACGGCATGGACCGCCCTGTTGGGCTTCATCTTTGCCTCCGTGCTAAGCGTCATCTATCTGGTGACCAAGGACTTGAAATGGGACCGTTACCAGGTGGCGGCCATTGAGGTTTCGCTGGTGTTCTTCTTTATCACCATCGTGCTCGGTTCCATCTGGGCCCGCCCCGCCTGGAATACCTGGTGGACCTGGGACCCGCGGCTGACCACCGCTGCCGTGACCGAACTGGTCTACATCGCCTATTTCATGCTCCGCCAGGGCATCGATGACCCCGATCGACGCGCGCGCTTTGGCGCCGTCTACGCGCTGTTGGGCGGCATCAGCGCCCCGATCACCTTCTTCGCCATCCGCCTGTTCCGCACCATTCACCCGGTGGTGGTCAGCGGCGCTAATGAAGAAGCACAAGGCGCCTTCAGCATGACGCCCAGCATGCTCCAGGCCATGTTCGTGGCCTTGATCGCCTTTACCATCATCTTCGTCGACTTGTATTGGAATCGCATCCGCCTGGGCAACCTGGAGGAAAAAGTCGAACAGTTGAAACTGAAAGTGACGATGTAACCCCAAGGAGAAAACCATGTTATTCCAAACCGCCACCCCCGACACCTCCGGCTACATGATCGCCGGGTTCATCGTCTCGTTCGTTGTGATGGGCCTGTACGTGTTGAGCATCTACCTGCGCAACCGCAACCTCAACCAGGACCTCAGCCTGCTCGAAGAGATGGACAAGCCCGCCGCCCCGGCACCTACACCCGCCAAACCGGCCAAGACCGCGGCCAAACCTGTAACTAAAAAAGGCCGCAAAAAATAACCCGCCTGAACCAGAGTCCGCTATAATGATAGCGGACTTTTGTTTATGAAGACCTTCGAAGCGATGCGGATGAGACGTAGACTCCTGCTATTGACGGTGGGACTGCTTCTGGCTGTAGCCGGAAGCGCTTTCGCGTCCTTCCACCGAGGGGCTGCTGCTCCCACCTCCGAACCATCCGGCCCTGACAGGTTTGCCGTCGTCACCGTGCAATATACAAAATACTTCTGGTGGATGATCGAGTGGGACCGCAGCGATGTCATCTGCAAGCTCGAAGTGGACCATGAAGGCCTGCCCACACCAGGCGATGTGTATGTGGACTGCGGGGACTCGATCTACAACAACT
>CAZJMZ010000081.1:0-11810 GCA_964547115.1 uncultured Anaerolinea sp.
CTCATCAACTTCCTCACCAAGCCCGGTCTGCCGGCCCGCATCTGGAAAAAGTTTCTCTCCTTTTTCTATCTTGAACAATGGGTCATTCTGGGCGCGCGCTCCAACGCCGGGTACGAGAACCTGCAATGGTCCGACTTTACCCCCATCATCCCACCCCCCGACCGCGACTGGGCCGACCCTTTCCCATGGTTCCATGACGGCAAGCACTATCTCTTCATCGAAGAAAAACCATATTCCACAAACATTGGCAGGATCATCTGCCTGACGCTCGACGCCAAATTCGGGATCGCCGCCCAACACGTCATTCTCGAAACACCCTACCACCTTTCCTACCCGTTCCTGTTCGAATACCAGGGCCAGCTATATATGATGCCCGAATCGAATGCCAACAGCACCGTGGACCTGTACCGTTGTGTGAGTTTTCCCGGGCAATGGGAATTTGTCCGCACCCTGCTGCCCGGCCTCAAAGCTGTAGATGCCACCCTGCTCGAAAAAGACGGCCACTGGTGGATGTTCGCCAACGTGTTCGAAGACGGTGGCTCCAGTTGGAAATCGCTGCACATCTTCACCGCCGAAAACCCGATCACCGGCCCATGGGCGCCGCACCCGGCCAACCCGGTGGTTGAGGATGTCAACCGTGCCCGCCCTGCCGGACGCTTCCTCCTCAAAGACGGTGCGCTCATTCGTCCCTCGCAGGATTGTTCCATCCGTTACGGCTACGCCACCAACTTCAACCGCGTCGAACACCTAGACGCCAATGGCTACCGCGAGTCACTTGACTTTGTCATCAAGCCACCAGCTGGGACCGCCTACCGCGCCGTCCACACCTGGAACGAAACCCGTGGGCTGACCATGATCGACGCCATTTACCGCAGGCGCAAGCCGCTCCGCATCTTTGGCCTGCGCTTCTAATCCACCCCGAGGCTGTCTCGCTAACGAGCGGCCAAGCCTCATTCCCAGCAGTGCCCTGGCGGGGAAATGAATGGCACAAGCATTGAATCGGACCCCAAGAAAGAGAATCAGCTTCAGGTATGGCTGTGAGGCGAAGGAATTTCAAGGGCCAAGCCGAGCACAGGGCGATGCGCCCAAAGTCAAACATCTGTGAAAGGAAGTCCGTATGAGTCAAAAACAGATCACGGTCTTAATGCCCGATACCGAAGGAGAGTTGGGAATCAAGGTGCTGCGGTGCCTTGCAGAGGCTTCCAACCTGAAAATCTATTGCCTTTCAAGGGAAGCCTGGAACTCAGCGCGCCTGTCGCGTCATCATGCCGGGTTCTTCAGTCACAAAGTGGATACGTTCGACGAGCGACGCCTGGAGGTGATCTTCGACCATGTCCGCCGCTTGAAGCCCGATGTCTTGCTGCCGGTTGACCAGCCGACCATCCGCCTGCTTTCAAAACATCGTGACGCCTTTCATGGCATCGCCGCCCTGCCGCCACTCCCGCCTCTGTCGGGCATGGATATCGCCGAGAACAAGTGGCTCTTGACGAATGTCATGGAAAAGGAGGCCATTCCCTATCCCAGAACCCTGCACGCAAACAATCGGGATTGGAGCACGATTGACCCATCGAAACTGGCCTACCCTGTACTAACCAAACCTGTCACCGGCGCAGGCGGAACCGGGATTGAGATCTTCAATTCAGCCAAAGAGCTCGAGATGTATCTGAAGGCCTATCAACAATCTGACGACCTGGTCATTCAGTCATTTATTCCGGGCATCGATCTGGGCTGTAGTGTGCTCTGCGAGAATGGCGTGATCAAGGCCTATACGATTCAAAAAGGCGTGCGTCCCGGCAATAAACGCTTTGAACCGCCTTCAGTGGTTGAATTTCTGCACAGCGAACAGATATTTCACAATGCAGAGAAATTAATGCGCGCTTTGAACTGGTCTGGTGTGGCGAACATCGATCATCGCTATAACGAAGAAACAGGCGAAGCCAGCATCCTGGAGATCAACCCGCGCTTTTGGGGTAGTGTTCTAGCCTCCGTCGTTGCAGGCATCAACTTTCCTGAGTTGATGATCCATGCAGCAATGGGCATGGAAATTCCACCGCAAACTTACCAGGCCATCCGCTACGCAAAACCGGAACAAACACCGAAATTGCTGGCCAGAAAGTACTTCAAGGGTGATAAAACCATCCGTTCCATCTCTGAAACCGGCCTACCCTACACGCTGAAAGACCCCGGGCCTGAATTCATTAAGTATGTAAACAAGTTTTTAGAGCGTTTTTACGAGTAATCAAAACCAATCCCAAGATATTGGCAAGCAGGAGAAACATTGTGAAGAACAATCTTGAAATCCCCACGATCGTTATTGGTAATATTGCTGAAACCTTTGTCGATTTTCTGGAACGCTGTGATGACCCGGTCACACGGGAGGAGCTCATCAACAGCGAAGCGTTTTTGTGTGACCGGACATTAGTCTGGGCCGGGGACCCCAAACTGGTCATCGGTAGTTACCCCATCGCGCATCAGGGGTTTATCACTGAACAACTAGGATTTCATGGCACAACCTATTACGCCCCCCAAATACCCACCCATTACCTTTGCCGTGATATTGCCAATGATCCCAACCTGATCGCTCAGATTCTCGAATACGCCGGACCGAAAAAAAGAGTCCAGTTAATTCCATATGCAACCACCCCTGAATTCCTGGACCTGGCAGAACTGTTGCGTGAAAAATATTCCCTGACGGTTAACACACCCGAAAGCCCCGACCGGGATCATTTATGGATCCGTGACTACATTGATACCAAAGCCGGTTTTCGTCAACTGGTGGGCACATGGCTACCCGAAGCAAACCGGTATCTACCCATGGGAGTGACCTGCACAACCTCTCGTCAGGCGGGTTTGGTGGTCCGATGGTTTAACGCCAAAGGCAAGGCGTGTCTGGTCAAAGCCAATACGGGCGAAAATGGGATCGGCATCAAAATTTATCAGCCCGGGCACATCCTCACCTTGGAAGAGATCGTCTCTCAAATTAACGCCGATTCTTACTACTCCGACGATGTGATTGTCGTGGAGGAGTGTATTGTCGCGCAGCAACAGGTCTCACCATCACTGGAGGTATTTGTGCCGCACCTGGGTGCAGGCGAGCCGGAAGTCACCTATCTTTCAAAGCAACTCTTTCTGGAGTTTGGGGATTTCTGTGGCATCGAGGTAAGCAAGTACCTCTACGAAGAACCCTGGTACGAGTCTTTACGCAAGAATGGCTTGATCATCGCCAATCGTTTGCAAGAAATGGGATACGCCGGTCACTTTGACCTGGATTGTATCGTTGACGACAACGGCCAATTGTATCTATTGGAGATCAATTCACGACGCACTGGAGGAACCCATGTGCATGACCTGGCATATCACATTGGCGGGCAGGCTTATATCGACAAACTGTCTTTGTTGAGCTTTGAGGCCATGAGCTCTGAAACTATTTCGAATGCTAGTGAGTTAACTGATGCGGTTCGTGAGTTTTTATATCCCCTGAACGGCGACCAGCAAACCGGCCTGGTCATTACTGTGACCACCACGCTGCAATACCATCGCTTTGGGTGCCTGACCATCGCACCGACGCCACAACAAGCACTGGAATTACAAAAACGCATCGGGGCGAAAATCAAAAAATATTGCGAGACACGACCAGCTTGAACTCTTCATGCGTATATAAAAACGAGGCTGTTCGCGGAAATCACGGACAGCCTCGTTGACCGATTCAAGAAAATCGCCTAATTTCTACCTGGCGAAGGCAACTCCCAATGGCTTGAAAGCCACATATTGAAAGCGCGATCCATGGTTGGCTGCAGAGAAGCGCCACCCATTGGGTAAACCGACATTTCGCCGAGGGTAATGCCCCGTGTGGTATTGAACAAGTCCACGCGAATAAAGTCAAAGTCCTGGGCCAGGCGTTGGGCGGCGCTGACGATCTCTGAAAAGTTATCCGGCTTCGGCGGCAGGACATGCGGAACATCCTCTTTGATGTTCAACTTAAACTCATTCCACTCAGTGTCGACAAAGATCTTTTGGTGATTGATCGAATACGTGGCCGAGTCAACATACACTGCTGCCACATGGCCCTTGAAAGTAAAGCAGCGATAGTCGATCAGCTCACCACCTCCGTATTGCTCCAGCAATTCCTCCACCATGATCACCGGCTTGATCTGCGAATACGCCCACTCGCGCTTGGAATACGTGGTCTGAAGCCATTCCCGGCAGAAATCGATCACCTGTTGCCGGTCCAGTTTACGCTCATTAAAGTTCTTGCGCCCGATCAGATCATCACCATCGTCATAATGATAGAATTCCCCATCCTTGCGCAGGATGTTCCATTTACACCCATGATTTGCCTTGATAAAACAGTTGGCTGGTAATGAATCGAACGGGATTGTTTCAGGCTTATCAGTAACATGGAACAATTCCGACGACCGTACACCACGCGCCTGGGCAAACTCCTTGACCCGGTACTTGTCTTGAATGACCACAAACATGGGATTCCGGTCATATCGTGAACGCCAGCGGACCTTCCACGACATATCCTTCGGGGCACCAGGCAGGCTATCCATAATATCAAGATAATCCCGTTGTAACCTGTTTTTTATTCTTGTTGTCAAAATCGCCATACAACCTCCAGTTCTGTGCTGTTTATTTAACCTAATCAGTAACACCATCATGACTGAAATTCCCAGCGAAGGTAACAAACAATTCTATCGGGCAATTTGATTGTAATTATCCAGAGTCAGGGCATTATCATGATAATCGCACGCGAAGCATAAAGCCCGCAAACACATCTTGGTATAATCACTGACAAAGAAGCGTTATAGTATTTTATACAAAAGGCAGGTCACTAAGAGTTTTCCATGCAAGGTAATCACAACCAGAGAAAAGCCATTCTATTTCGCATTGGGCCTTTTCCCATCCCCAACAGCATTCTTGAAAGGGAACTGCCGAAGCAGTTCCCCGATACACGCTTTATCGTTATCGATGTCGTGAACGAGATCAAGCGGCGACCGCTTGCCTTTGTCATTAACAGCGCCGCCGCCTTATGGGAATATGGTCGCAAGATCGTTCGGCGGGATTTTACGCCAAAAGAGGCGTTCCTGGGAACCACCTGGTTCTTTCACTGGGTAAAGCGCTTTGCCCGTCAAAAGATCAAGGAATTTCAACCTGACTTCACTTTTCAGACCGAGTCGCTGTGGGATGTGAGCGTGCCAGGCTGCCCCAACTTCGTCTACACCGACCATACGCATCTTGCAAATCTCGATTACCAAACCTTCAACCCCAATAGGCTAAAACACCCCCACTGGGTGGAGCTGGAAACAAGCATCTACCAGAATGCGACAGCCATTTTTACCCGCAGTTCGAACATTTCACGCTCGCTTGAAGAAAAATACCAGGTGGACGGGAATAAGATTGTTATGGTGGGCGCGGGAAGCAATTTTAACCAGCTCAATCTGGGGTACCAGAAACAGGACTATCGCCGCAAGGAAGTCCTGTTCGTTGGGATCGACTGGCCCCGCAAAGGCGGCCCAGATCTGGTGAAAGCTTTTCAAACGATTCAGCAACATCATCCAGATGCCCGCCTGACCATCGTTGGATGCGCTCCCGGCACCGGGCTGACAAATTGTACAGAAACCGGTCGCATCCCCATTGAGGCTGTTTCGCCTTTCTATGAGAGGGCCTCCATCTTCTGCCTGCCCACCAAACAGGAGCCATTTGGCATTGTATTTTTGGAGGCGCTTCATTACAAACTACCGATCGTGGCCACCGATATTGGCGCCATCCCCGATTTTGTAAAAGACGGCGAGAACGGGTATCTGGTCAAACCTGAAGACCCCGCCATGCTGGCAGATCGCTTGATCAAATTGCTGGATGACGCAGAGCTTTGCAAAGTCATGGGCGAGCGCGGATTTGAACTGGCTCGATCCTTTTACAATTGGGAAAAAGTGACGCAGCACATGGCCGAAACCATCCGGGCAAATCTCAAGAGTTGAAGATCAACTTCATTTGTTCAAACAACAAAAACTGGCATCCGCTATGAACCGGATGCCAGTTTTTGTTCAGAGTGCCAAGTAAGCTAGCGGGCGTTTATGCCGCGTGATCATCATCTCCCTGACCATCACGCCCTCGCGGCTCGGTCTTTTCGCTGTTTCGGGCTTGATCATTTTGCCTGCGCTGGTTGTAAAAAGCCACGAACAGGACAATCACCACACCCAGTAAAGCCGCTCCCAGGGCAAAGAGAATCCATCCCGGGCGTTGTTCAGTGGCAGAGGCAGAGGGCACGGCGGGTACAGGTTGGGGAATCAAGTCGGCAGGTCCGGGGGTGGATTGATCCGGCACGATGGTCGCAACAGCTTCAGCCACAAAGGAGGCTGTCCGCGTATCGGTTGAGGCCACCTTGTCACCATCATTGATCATTGAGAAGTTGCCTGCAATGCGACCATTCAAAGGAGTATCCATCAATGCTGAGGCGGCCCAGACCAAACCTTGCGGGTTATTGCCGGCAGCCAGCAAAATTACATGGTCGGGGCTCCACGGAGACTGCAACAATTCCACGTAGCCAACCGGCGTTTCAGGCGCAAAACGGAAGACGACCTGCAGGTTGGGGTCGACAATGTCGTTCGAATTTTCCACGAACGGGACCGGCAGGGAGTTGTTAATTTGCCTGACCGTATCCAACTCAGCTGGGCGCCCGATCACGATAAAGTGATTCTTTGATTTGGCATCCTCCGGAATCTCACCGTCAAAATAGGTCTTGACCAACACGATGGAGCCATTGGCGCGGTCGCCGAGATAGGCGGCCACCCCAGCGGCATTGCTCCATGCTTCAGGACGATCCTTTTGCAAAACAATGGCTGTGTTGGACAGATCCGGTGTAAAGGTAAATGGAGCAGGGTATCGCGAGAGATTGAGGGCCGAGAGTACATTGATGGGGGAATCGGTCAAAGGCAGGTGCAGGGTTGATTCAGGCCAGATGTTCACCCATAAAGCGCCGAAATCAGGCGGATTACAATTGGAAAGTGGTTGAAGCGTGGCAATAACCGTGACACGATTGGTGCCTGGCAGGAGGGTGGTTGGCGGGATGGTGAACTTGACCGTGTTGACCGAATTCACCGACGTTTCAGGCGAGAGGCGGACACTGCCAATGGGTTGGCCGTTCACACTGACCACCAGCCCCGAACGATCATAGTCGATCAGAGCAGAATGCCCGAAGAGCAGCGTGAAATAAGCCTCGGAGGTCGCTGTCTGCCCGGGCGGGACATAAAATACAAACGAGGTATCGTTCACGCCAAAACCCGTCAGGCGCTCACGCCCATATCCAAGGCTTGATAGCGTTTGATCTACAGGGATCGAAGCCGGAGCCGAATTGGCATTGATGGTCTTGATAAGCGCCATGCTCTTATTCTCGCCGGGAACCAACACGCCTGAACTGACTGCCTGGGCCGCTTTGATCATTCCGGTTTCGTTGTTTCCTGTCACCAACAAGACCACCCGGTATGGCGACCAGGGTGAATTGGCCATTTCGACAATGCCATCGTCAGGTTGCGAGTCAAAGGTCCCGGCTTCTGAAAGTAACGGCAGTTGCACCGCTTCAACCAGGGCCGGAAAAGCTGACACACGCCCTACAAAGATCATGTTCTCCTGCTGGCGCTCAGCAGTCAACTGGCTGACCGGCAACAGGTCGATCTTCAAGGTGCCGCCCGAGAGATTCGCCAGCCCGGCGATCACTGTCAGGGCACTTTGAAGTTCGGCCGCTGTCGGGTCATCGGGCACGGTCACCACCACAGACTTCTGGAAAATGGACTTTTCGAAGAAAGGGCGGGGGAATTTAGCCAGGTTAATTTCAGGCACAACCGTTGCATGAGTGATCGAAAAACTGGATTCGGGAAGAACGACGAGGGAAATGTTCTGCCCCAATGTGCAGGCTTGCGGGCTTTCCATGGAAATCCGCAACTGCATGCGGCCATCATCCCGGGCCGATACGAATGCAGCAGCAGGAATATCAAATTCCTTGGAAACACTACCGATCGTATCCAACGGAAATGCGCCGATCACAGTACCGTTAAAGTCGATCGTAATGGTGCCTCCGACAAGTGTATTGACCGTGGCGGCAGCCGGTTGACCTCCCTGCAAAACACCTGAGCCGGAAACAATCATCAATAAATTGAGTTTGGCTGGCTGGGTAATGGCCCATTCGTAGGGCAAATCAAACGAGAAGGTAAAAGAATCATAGGGGCCATTTAGGGTGAATGCGTCCTGCAGGAGTTGAGTGAAAGTAATCGAATCTGTGGCTTGCTCCTGGCCCTGCGGAAGATCGGAGGCTTCATGCACCCCACGCTGAAACAGCCCTCCCAGTGAAGCTGCCTTGACCCCAACAGGCTGGTGCGCCAAAAAACCCAACAACAGGGTTACAACTACCAGCAGATGAAACACTTTATTTCTGATCATTTCATTTTCCTTCTGACAATTAATGAATGCTTCAACAAGCATTGTTCATAAGTCCGGCTTTAGGCCAAAACGGATTATAACATCCAGCTTTAAGCTTCCCGCTGACGGGCAAATCACAATATGGTTTCAGTATACAAAGCGCCGACCTTTTCGAGCATCAGACTCTTATTAAAATCCTGCGCCACGCGCGCATGCGCCGCAGCGCCAAAACGCCCGGCCAACTCACGGTCGTTCAACAACGACACAACCTTCTCCGCCATCAAATTGACATCGCCTGGGGGCACCAACCAGCCATCAACGCCATTGCGCAGGGCCTCATCGTTCCCTGGGATATCCGTGGCAACAATGGGCAACCGGGCCGCCATCGCTTCCAGCAAAACAATCGAAAAACCCTCCCACAAAGACGGTAGCACCATGCAATCCAAACCGGGGATCAGGTCCAATACGTCTGACCGTTGACCCGCGAAATGGAATACATCATTCAGTCCCTCCGCATGGACCAACGCCCGCGTCTCACCTTCCAGTGGGCCTGATCCCACCCAAACAAAATGGGCCTCAGGGCATTTTTTCATCACCTGCCCAGCCATGCGGACGAAATCGAGCGGCGCCTTTTGTGGGCTGAACCGCCCCACTGCTCCCACCAACGGCATTGCTTCGTCCAGGCCAAGTTCATGCTTCAACCGGCTGGCAGCCTGCGGCTGGTCCGCTCGTAACTCGATGCCATGATGCACTGTGACAAATTGGTCGGGGCGGCCCACTTGATACTGCCGGGCCAGGGTTTGTTCGCCATCAGCCACCACCATGATCTTTGTGGTAAAGAACCGTGCCGCCAGGCGCTCCAGCAAGGCAAAGAACCGGGCTTGCAGTTTCCCAACGCCCTGATGAAACGAAAAACAATGCGGGGAATAAATGACCGGAATACCGCTGCCCCAAGCTGCCAGTCTTGCCAGAAAACCCGGCTTCGAAGCATGCGCATGGATCAGGTCATAACGGCCACTGCGCACCACCCGCCGCAACTGCAAAAAAACCCGCAGGTCTGAGAAAAGGTCGATCGAAAACCGATTCATCTCAAAGTCGAAGGTCGAAGCGCCGTAATTCTGTCGCAACTCTGCGGCAAATTCACGGCCATTCTCCGAAAGGCAGACCACGGTCATTTGAAAGCGCTCACGGTCCAAGCCTTCAACCAGCCAGCGGACATATTCAGCCACCCCGCCCGTGGACTTGGTTATCTGCAAAACACGGATCGGCGCAGCCATCACCGGTCTCCAGCCAGTTTTTCTGCAGCCATGAATTTTTCATACAGCGCCACTGTGCGTCCGATCATTGATTGAATACTGTAGCGTTCGGTCGCCAGTTTTCTCGCAGCCGCGCCCATGACCTTTCTGCGAGCGGGGTCGCGCGCCAGAGCCACACAGGCAGCCGCCAATGCTTCGGCATCTGGAGTGCACAAGAGGCCGGTTACACCATCCTGCATGACATCCCGCACACCGTCCACCGCCGTGGACACCACGGGCTTTTCAGCAGCCATAGCCTCAAGCAATGTGACCGGCAGGCCTTCCCATTTGGAGGAAAACACTAGCACATCCAACGCCGCGAGGATGGCGGGAATATCCTTGCGAATGCCTGCAAAGATCAATGCCTGATCGAGATGCAGATCCTTCGCCTGCTGCTCAAGTTCCTGCCGCAATTCCCCATCGCCAACAACGAGAAAGCGCGCATCAGGCAAAGATTTGAGGATCTCAGCTGCTGTGCGTAAAAATAGCGCATGGTCTTTTTGTGGCACCAACCGACCGATCACACCAAATAATGGCGCAGCAGCCGCGATCGCAAATCCATTCCGAATTGCAACCCCGGCAGAATCATCAGACGGCGCGGAGAACCGCGAAAGGTCCACACCATTTTCGATGACATGCACCTGGTTGGCAGGCACCCCCGTATACTGGACGTGATACCGCTTTACATCGGCAGTGACCGCGATCAAGGCATCAACTGCTTTGGCTGTCCAGCCATAGACACGTCCCAGAGGAAAACGCCTGGCCCAAATATCATTGTTGTGCAGTGTGGAAATCACCACGGGCACTCCTGCCAGCCGGGCTGCCAACCGACCGTGGAGGTCGCTTTTGAACAAGTGTGTATGCACTACAGTCGGCCTTTCCTGCCTGAAAACCTGGGTAAGCCAACTCAGCAAGGCCGGGTCTACCCGACGTCTCGGCGAAAACTGCCGGAGCGGAATTTTCATCTCCTCAAAGGACTCGATCAAAGGGCCAGGCGTGTTATAGCAAACAGACACCCTGAAATTCCTCTCAAGCAGGCCACGGCTCAACTCACGCAACAACATCTCTGCCCCCCCAATGTTCATCCCATCGATTACCTGCACGACATGCTTCGGGGTCACGAACGCCTCCCCGCCAATTCGTTATACAACGCAATATAGCGTGCGCCCACCGAGCCAATGTCATAGCGAGCCAACACTGAGTCCCGCGCCAATTGACCATAACGGTTTCTTAGTTCCGAATCGCCAGCCAACGTAGCCAACGCCTGCGCCAATTCATCGACCGTGTTCGGCTCGATCAAAATCCCATTTCGTCCCTGTTCAAGCAACTCCGCCGCGCCACCCACCCGGGTCGCCACACACGCCACCCCAGCTGACATCGCCTCCAACAGACTGTTCGAGATTCCCTCGCCCAGCGATGGCAAAACAAAAATATCTGCGGCTTGCAGGTATGGCTTGACATCCTTCACATCGCCGGCAAAAGTCACCTGAGAATGCAGGCCAAGTTCATCAACCAACGCCTCCAAACTTGCACGGTCCGCCCCTTCTCCCGCAAGCACCAAATGCAACTCAGGGCGATTCACTCTAGCCAGTGCACGCAACAAGACCGGCACCCCTTTGACCGCCACCAGCCTGCCCGTGAACAACACGACTGTCTTTCCACCCAAGGCAACAGCAGAACGTGCCGCAACCTTGTCGGCAGCTGGAGAAAACAGTGAAGCATCGATTCCATTGCCCATTCGCAAGATCTTCGCCCCTGAAAAACCGGTTGCCAGCAACTCCTGGTCCATCTCTTCAGTCAGGCTGATGTAGCGGTCAACCCATGTTCGCAAGATGGCCAGTTTGATCCGCCCACGCAGCGACTTCTCGGACTGCCGTATTTCACTGGACGCCCCACCGGTTCCAAACTTGACGATAACCTGCTTCCGCAACAACCGGCCTGCAACCGCCGCCGAAACCGCCGACGAAAAGGCCAGATGGGCATGCAGTACATCGAACCGATCCCGCAACTGAAAGATACGAACCAGCGCTCCCAATGTAAAAAGCGCCTTTCGAAATTTGTTCGGGCCAAACTGCATCACCCGAAATATCCCAAAACCGC
>CAZJMZ010000082.1:0-11768 GCA_964547115.1 uncultured Anaerolinea sp.
GGTTGGGCGGCGATGTTGTGGTGCTTTTGGAATTTTATGATCACGGGCAGGGGAACGCCTGCGCCGATCGACCCGCCGAAGGAACTGGTGGTAGTAGGCCTTTATCGTTTTGTTCGCAACCCCATGTATGTGGCGGGTATTCTGGTGCTGATCGGTTGGCTGTTGTGGTCCCCATCCCTGCCGTTGTTGTTGGCGCCGTTCATCTTCTTCGGGGCTGTGCATTTGTTCGTAACATTGTACGAAGAACCAACCTTGAAAAAGAAATTCGGTGCAGCGTATGAGGCTTATTTACAACGGGTGCCCCGCTGGTTGCCGCGGAGAGCGCAGTAGGACGCAGCGCTTTGCGGGCAGGTGGGGTTGAGAGCAGGATGTAATGAAAAGCATCTTTCAATTCTGGTCGGGAAAGGGTAATATGAAAATGATCCCATCTTTCAGTGAGGAACCAGTATGAACCAGGCAACCATCCCCGCCGACGAAGTCCGTTTTTTCAGTGGCAGTTCCAACCCAACCCTCGCTGCCAGCATTGCCGCCAACCTGGGGGTGCCGCTCGATGAGACGCACATCTCCCGCTTCAGCAACGATAATCTTTATATTCAACTTGGCGCCACCGTTCGCTATCGCCGGGTGTACATTGTGCAGTCGCTTTCCCAGCCGGTGAACGACAATCTCATGGAGCTGTTGATGATGTTGGATATCGCCCGTGGGGCGGCGGCTTCAGAGATTCATGCCCTGATCCCCTACTTCTCTTTTGGCCGTTCTGATAAAAAGGATGCGGCACGCATTTCCATCACGGCCCGGCTGGTGGCCGACCTGCTCAAGACCGCGGGTGCCACGCATGTCATGAGCATGATGTTCCACTCGCCGCAGGTGCATGGATTTTTCTCCGTGCCCACCGACCCGCTCAGTGCGCGCCCGGTCTTCAAGGACTACCTCGAACAGCGTGACCTTGGCGGGCATATCGTCGTGGCGCCGGATATGGGCTCGGCCAAATCGGCTGCCCGCTTCGCCAAAAGCCTGGGCCTGCCCATTGCTGCCGGGAACAAGGAACGCGTCTCAGACTCCAAGGTCATCATCAGCGGCCTCTCCGGTGATCAGGTGCACGGGCGCACGCATGCTCTTGTCTACGATGATGAGATCGCCACCGGCGGCTCGATCGACGAGTTGAGCCGGGTGCTCATCAAAGAGGGCGTGGAGCATATCACCGTCCTTTGCACGCACGGTGTCTTCACCCGCGGCGGACTTGAGCGCCTCGCCGCCATTGACCAGATCAAAGAGATCATCACTACTGATACGGTCCACATCCCGCCGGAAAAACGCCACCCCAAACTGACGGTGCTGTCCGTGGCGCCGGTCTTTGCCCGGGCCATTTACCATAACCTGAAGCACGAGTCGATCAACGACCTGTTCGTGTTCGGTGATGACCATTAGGCGTTGCTGCAAGTTGATGAACAAAAAACGCTCTGCCCAACCGGCAGAGCGTTTTATATGAAACTGATTTTCGTGAGGCTATTCCACCGAGACAATGAACTGGTAGTGCGGTTGACCGCCCTCCTGCACTTCCACTTCCTGGTTGGGGAATTCAGTGCGCACCAGGTCGGCGATGCGGTTGGCTTCAGTGTGGGGCATGTCTTGTCCATAGAACAGGGTGATGATCTCGTGACTCGTCGCTTCAGCTTTCTCGAGCAGGCCGAGCGTGCCCTCTTCGATGGAATTGGCCGAGACCACCAGTTTGCCATCGAGCAGGGCGATCACCTGTCCTTCTTTGACATTGACGCCATCGATCTCCACATTACGAACAGCCGTAGTGATCTCGCCTGTACGGACGTTGCTCAAAGCGCTGATCATTTTCTCGGAGACCGCATCAAGTTCCCCGTCGGGTTGAAGCGCGAGCATGGCGGCCAGTCCCTGCGGGACGGTGCGGCTTGGCACCACGGCCACCTGTTTCACGGTCACTTCCTTGGCTTGATTGGCCGCCATCACAATGTTCTTGTTGTTCGGCAGAATCACGACCTTGTCAGTCGGCAGGTTCTCGAAGGCTTGCAGAATATCCTGCGTGGAGGGGTTCATGGTTTGCCCGCCCGCCACCACAGCCGCCGCACCCAGGCTTGCAAAGATGCGGCTCAACCCGGCGCCCGGTGAAACGACCACCACGGCGATCTGTCCCGGCTCCACCGCGCTGAACTTGATGGGCTGCTCGGCCTTGGTCTTTTGGATATCGTCCATCTGGGCCTGCAGGTTTTCCATGGCCACTTTGGTGATGGTGCCCAGGCCCATGATGTAATCGATGGGTTCATAGCGCTTCTCGAGTGGCACATGGATGTGCATGCGATACATGCCATCGCCTTCGCCCACCTGAATGGACGTGCCCATCTCTTCAAGCCGCACGTAGAACTTCGGCAGGTCCAGTTCGCCCTGTGGGAAGAAATCCACCACCACTTCGTAGTCCTGGCCTTCTTCGGCTTCGCTCATCGCGTTCTCGAAACTCATTGCCGAAAGTGACTGCACGCTCAACAGCGGCTTATCGAGCGGCTCGCCATATACATGCCGCAGCATGCCTTCGATGATGATGTGCAGACCCTTGCCGCCTGAATCCACCACGCCGGCCTGTTTCAGGATGGGCAGCAACTCGGGAGTCTGCTTAACGGACTCATCAGCCGACTTCACCGCCGTCTCGAGAATGTCGATCGCGTCATTCGCCGACCCGAGGCCTGCCTCGGTTCCAGCAGCGATCCCTCGCGCGACGGTCAAGATCGTGCCCTCCACCGGGCGGACGACCCCTTTATAGGCTGTATCGCGCATTTCGGCGAAGGCTTTCACCAGCGTGGGTGCATCGAGCGTTTCATGGTCTTGCACGCCGCGCGCAAATCCGCGCCATAGCTGCGAAAGGATCACGCCCGAGTTACCACGAGCGCCCATCAAGGCCCCCTTGGCCACCAGGTTCGCCATTTTACCAAAGTGCTTCTCGCCCGAATCCTTGACCTCGTTGTACGCGGCCGTCAGGGTGAGCAGCATGTTCGTGCCGGTATCGCCATCGGGCACGGGGAACACATTTAGTGAGTTGACCACTTGCTGGTTCGTGCGCAGCCACATCAGACCGGCCTCCACCAGCCGTTTGAGCGACTGCCCATCGATCTTCTGTCTGCGCAGGCGTTGCACACGCACATTGTTATCTGCCATCGGTTCTCTCTCCTCGGTAAAATAAACACCATCCCGCAGGGCTGGATGCTCCAGTTGCCTGCGGGATGTCTTGTTCCACTTTAATCCGCGTTGCTGATCCTCAGCCCGGCCACATGCACGTCGATGCGGTTGACGCGCAGCCCCAGGGCTTTTTCCACGTGAAAACGCACCGTATTCGATACGCTTTCAGCCACGCTGGCAATGCGCGTGCCATATTCCACCACAATGTGGATCTCGATGTCGATGTCTTCGCCGTTGTAGGTCACGGTCACCCCGCGCGAGGGCTCACGCGTGATGCTCCGGACAATGCCATCGGCCAGGTTCTTGGGGGCCAGCCCCACCACACCATAGGATTCCAATACGGCATGGTAGGCAATGGTCGCCACGGCATTTGGCGAGATATGGATCCCGCCCAGGGAGGTTGTGTCTTCGCCCATGATTTTCCTCTCATATGCTCCAACCGCCGTCCCCGGCGGTGTTGATCAATGGTATCGCCTGCGCCGGGGACGGCGCAGGAAGCAAATCCTTTGCTATTTTAGCATCTTGTCTGCCGTTGGGTCACGTGGTAAAATGCCGTGCTCTCAAAAAAGCAGACGTACCGGAATTATAGCAAGAAAGGACGCAACTCTCATGGCTAAATGCGCTCACTGCGGAAAATCCACCACTTTTGGTCACAACCGCTCGTTCTCTCAACGGGCCACCAACCGCACGTTCAAACCGAACCTGCAGAAGACCATTGTGATGGAACAGGGTCGCCCTGTGCATAAAGTGCTGTGCACCAAATGCATCAAGGCGATGGGCAAGTCCGCCGCCTAACCCTGGTTCGCACACCAGACAACAAAAAATCACGACGCGAACGCGTCGTGATTTTTTGTTGTCAAACAACTTATTGAGCCATGACTTGTTTGAGGGTGGTTACCCCGGTGGCGGTTCCGCCCGGGTGTTTGAAGACCGCTGTAGCCGCGACAAAGGTATCAGCCCCTGCTGCAAGCAGGGCTGGCAGGTTGTGCGCCGTGACGCCGCCATCCACCTCCAGCCGGGCCTTGGACCCGATCGCATCCAGCCGCTGGCGCAGGTCGGCCACACGCCCGACCGCTTCAGGGATGTACTGCCCGCCTGAAAAACCGGGGTTCACGCTCATTACCAGTACCAGGTCCGCAAGGTGCAAAACAGCCTCCAGCGAACTGACTGGTGTGCCCGGGTTCAAGGTGACACCGGCCTGGCACCCCAACGACTTGATGTATTGCAAAGTGCGATGCAGGTGCGGGCAGGTCTCCACATGCACGGTCAGGGTCGCAGCCCCGGCTTTGGCAAAAGCCTCAAGATGTCGTTCCGGCTGTTCGATCATCAGGTGCACATCCAGCGGCAGGCGGGTGGTACGTTTGCAGTGCTCGACGATGAAGGGGCCCATGGTGATATTCGGCACGAAGTGTCCGTCCATCACATCGATGTGAAACCAATCTGCGCCGGCGGCTTCACATGTGGCCAGTTCCTCGCCCAGGCGGGCAAAATTGGCAGAGAGGATGGAGGGGGCAAGCAGGGGAGTGTGTGGCATGGCTGAATTCAAAAAATGACTGTCTGAAACCGACAGTCATTTTTCTTTATGGGTTATAGAGATTAATGACGACGATGGCGAGAGGGATCAATCCGCCAACAGCGATGACCGCGATCAACCCCAGCAGCACCGAAACCCAGTCGATCTCCACGTTGGGCAGTTCGACCTCTGGCATGGTGATCTCAGGGACGTTGATCTCCGGCAGGGTAATGGCGGGCAACCGCGGCTTGGAGGGAACCGGGTCTGTGGCCTTTTGGTAGGTGGATGTCTCAGGGGTGAGATTCAGCGCGGGGTTGGGCACGTCGCGCTGGGTCCCAAACCGAAGCAGAACCCGCCCCAGTTGGTCCGCAGTGCGGTAACGGGCGGAGGGTTCCTTGGAAAGCACCTTGAGGATGATCTGTTCGAGTGCAGGCGGAAGATCGAGGATGTATTCGCTTGGCGGGATGGGCGGCTGCTCAAGATGCAGGCGGGCCAGTTCCTCGCTGGAGGGGGCCGTGAAAGGCAGCGCACCGGTCAGCACTTCGTAGAGCACGATGCCGAGCGAGTAAACATCAGAGGCGGGCGAGGGAGCCTCACCCACGGCCTGTTCCGGTGAGAAATATTGCGGCGAACCCCAGACCACATCGGCGCGCTCGTCGGGCATGATGGTGGAAAGGGCGCGCGCGATGCCAAAGTCGGTGACTTTGAGACGGCCGTCGGGTGTGACGATCATGTTGTGCGGTTTCACATCGCAATGGACGAGGCCTGCACGGTGGGCATAGCCGATACCGGCGCAGGCCTGTACGAGCAGGGGGATGGCCTCTTCGACCGAGTAACGCCCACGCTGGCGCAGGATGGTCTTGAGGTCCTTGCCGGGAATGTATTCCATGACGATGAACAACTGGCCGTTATCAAAGCCAAAATCATGGACCGTGACGATATTGGGATGTGAGAGGTTGGCGGCGGCGCGCGCCTCCTGCTTGAAACGGTCTTGCAGGGATTGGTCATCTGAATAGGTTTCGTGCAACACCTTGATGGCCACAGTGCGTTCCAACATCAGGTCGCGCGCACGGAACACATCGGCCATGCCCCCGGAGCCGATGCGTTCAAGCAGTTGATAGCGGTTGTTGAGTAATCTGCCTTCTTCCATTGCACGGAGGATTATATCATTGGGTGCAGATGAGTCAGACGGGCGGCAAAACCCACAAGGGTATAATCACGGCCATGCGCAGCGCTGTGATCATCCATAATCCCGCGGCCGGCCGGTATTCGGCCGGGCCGTTCATCAAGGCGGCAGTGCGGGAGTTGGAGGCGGCGGGCTGGCAGGTGGAGGTGGCAGCCACCCGCAGTGGTGCGCACACCATTGAGTTGGCGCAGCAGGCTGCGGCTGGGAAAAGCGACGCGGTGTTCGCCGTCGGCGGCGATGGTACGATCGGGAATGTTGTCAACGGGTTGATCGGCACCGAGACAGCCTTGGGCGTGCTCCCGGCAGGCACATCAAATGTCTGGGGTTATGAATTGGGTCTGCGCCCGTTTTCGATGTGGACGCCGTGGGTGTTGCGGCAGAATGCGCGGACCCTGGCGAATGCGCCGATCCACGCGGTGGATGTGGGTGCGTGCAACCAGTACTTTTTCATGATGTGGACGGGCATCGGGCTGGATGCTTTGACCATTCATTCGCTCGAGCCGCGCATCAAGCTGGAAAAGTTTTTCAACATGCCGGAATATGCCGCGCGCACCATCTGGAACGCTTCACAATGGAACGGGGTGCGGTTGCGGTTGTGGGCCGACGGCCAGGAAGTGGCCGGACACTACATTGTGGCCGTCACCACCAATATCCGGCATTATCTGGGCGGGCATTCGAAGCTTTCGCCCGATGCCTATCTCGATGACGGCCTGCTCGATATCTGGCTGTTCAGCGGGAACAATCTGGCCGATGCCTTGCGTCATGCCTACGATATGTGGCGCGGCCAGCATCTCACTTCAGAGATGGCGCGGCGCATTACGTTCAATTCACTGCGCATCGAGGGTGCCGATACCTTTATGGTGCAGACCGATGGCGAACCGCGTGGTTCAGCCCGCAGCGCCGAGATCAAGGTCCATGCCCGGGCGTTGAAATTGCTCACCCCGCCCGGTGCGCTCGACCTGTTGAAATATAAATAGGAACACATGACCATTCGACAACTCTTCAACCGCTGGGTGATCCTGGGTGCGTTGCTCTTTGCGGGGCTCTTGACGCTTATCACCGCCGCCTCAGTGGGATTGACCACCCCGCTTCAGACTTCACCCATTGGGTTTGCCCCTGCCGACCTGACCATGATCCCCGCTCCAACCGCCACCTCCGCCGCGCCCGCCACCCCAACCATCGACCCCTTTGCCCCCTCGCCTACACCCACCGGCCTGGCCCCCGGCAACTATGTGCAGATCACGGGCACCGAAGGGCAGGGATTACGCATCCGCTCGGCGCCGGGGCTGGATGGCGAATTTCAATTCCTGGCGTTCGACTCGGAGGTGTTTGTCATCAAAGATGGCCCGCAGGTGGTCGATGGCTATACCTGGTGGTATCTTGAAGCGCCCTATGATACGAACCGCGTGGGTTGGGCGGCCTCCGACTTTTTGAGTTTCATCCCTGCACCATAAAATACATTTCATCCATCATCCTCTGGAGAGAGAGAAAGCCTGGACCATGAACGAAAAACCGACCGGCATCACTGCCAACAAATCAAAAAAGGAATTTACCGTCGTGTGGAACGATGGGCATACCAGCGTATACCCGTTCGAATTGCTGCGGGCGGCCTGCCCGTGCGCTTCGTGCCGCGGCGGGCATGAGCATATGAAATCAGAACCCGATGCAGAGGTATTCAACACGCATCTGGGCGATACTCAATCCACCCGCGTTGCCAATGTAGTGGCAGTGGGTTCGTATGCATTGACCATCGTGTGGGAGGATGGTCATGATTATGGCATTTACAACTGGCACTATTTGCGGGCGTTGTGCCCGTGCCCGGAGGATCGGGCTAAATTTGGCACAGCCGCTTGAGCGTGTAAGAACCGGGTTTTATGAACGGAGCCCGCAGAATGTTTCTTCTGCGGGCTCCGTTGTTTGTGACGATCAGAGTTTTTCCTGAAGCAGTTTGTTGACCATATCCACCAGAGTTTTCAAAACCACAGGCTTGCTGATGTAGTCATTGGCGCCTGCGTCCAGACATTTCTCGCGGTCACCGACCATGGCCAGGGCAGTCACTGCGATCATGGGGGTCTTTGCCAGTTGAGGATCTGGCAATGCCCGAATCCTTTGCATGACTTCCAGACCATCCATGCCGGGCATTTGAATATCTACGAGGATGATATCTGGTCTCAGGTCAGACAGATCTTCCAGCAATTCTGAACCACTCTGCACAGTCCTGACCAGGAACCCTTTGGCTTCCATGAAATCCTGCACCATTTCGAGGTTGAGCTGGTTATCGTCAGCCACTACCACCAGTGGTTTGGTTGAGCGCTTTCCGACCACCAGAACCGGGTCAGCGGGGCGCATATATAAGGCGGCCTTGGTTAATTCGGCGTGCAACTCATCTTTGGTGAAGGGTTTGACCAGGTAGCCCACTGCCCCCAATTGCAGGGCTTCGGTCCGCCGTTCTTCCACCGATGTGATGATCACCGGAATGTTTTTTGTGCGCGAGTCAGCTTTGAGTTGCGTGAGCAGATCCATGCCAAACCCATCGGGCAGGTGCAGGTCGAGCAGGATGATGCTGGGTTGCAGTTGAACGGCCCGTTCCAGTGCGCCAGTGATCGATGGGTACATGGCGGCGTTATTGATCCCCAGCTCTCTCAGTTGATGCAAAATGTGGACTGCATCGAGGTCATTGTCTTCAATGACCATGGTGTTTCTCAATGACCCGGTGGTTTTTCGTCTTATGGCTCGCATAGGCTGGGTAATTTCCGCTGACCACGGCAGGGTGACAGTAAAAACACTGCCATCTCCCGGTGTGCTTTCAACATCGATCGAACCGCCGTGCAAGGTTACCATTCTCTTGACCAGGGATAACCCCAGGCCGGTCCCTGAATACTCGCGTGCCAGGCGACTATCCAACTGGACGAAAGGCTTAAAGAGCTTGCTGATATCTTCGGCCTTGATCCCAATGCCTTTGTCCCACACCTTAAAAGTGACATTTTTCAAGTCTTCATGCCCTGTCACCTCCAAGCCTAATTGTCCACCCTCAGATGTGAACTTTATAGCATTACTCAGCAGATTAACCAATATCTGTTTGAGCCGGCGTTTATCTGCCTGCAGAGTGATGACGGCGGGGACCATTTGAAAACTGATCTTTTGTTTTTTCTGACCAGCCAGACCATTTACCAGTTGCAAACTGGCCTGACAGATCTCGGAGATGGAGCAAGGCTCGAAATGTACATCCAATTTTCCAGATTCAACTTTGGAGAGATCCAAAATATCATTGATCAGGTCCAGCAAGTGTCGACCGCTGCTTTCGATGA
This sequence comes from uncultured Anaerolinea sp., assembly GCA_964547115.1. Classification (GTDB taxonomy): domain Bacteria; phylum Chloroflexota; class Anaerolineae; order Anaerolineales; family Villigracilaceae; genus Defluviilinea. The sequence continues at coordinate 9,206 of CAZJMZ010000082.1, forward strand.
TGGTCAGGGCTTTGACCTGCTTTTCGTTCAACGGGCCATAGGTGTTTAGTTGCAAGGTCTCGGCCAACCCCAGGATGCTGGTAAGGGGTGTGCGTAGCTCATGGCTCATGCTGGCTAAAAATTCATCCTTAAGGCGTGCGGCTTTTTCCAGGGCAAAGTTTGCTTCCCGCAACTGGTCACGGCTTTCGCGCAAAGCCGCTTCCGCCCGTTTGCGTTCCGTAATATCACGGACAACGCTTTGCAGCATGATGATCTGGCCGTTGGGGTCGCGCACCGGTGACAGGTTGATCTCCACTTCCACCTTTTGCCCACTCTTGGCAATGAAGGTCCTTTCATACAAAGGTACATTTTCACCGCGCAGCACAGCCTCCAGGCGTCGATCAGCATCCTCCCGCTGCTCGGGGAATTGGGTGAAAGGATTCTGGCGTGTTTGCCCCATGCTCAAATATTCCTCCAGGGTGTAGCCTACCATGCTGAGAGCCCTCTGGTTGGCTCGTAACTCCTCACCCGTGTTGGACATCAGGAAGATGCCATCGTTGGAGTTTTCAAACAGCGCCCGGTAGGTGGCTTCACTATGACGCACTTCAGCCGTGCGTTCCTCGACGCGCTTTTCCAGCTCGCGATTGAGCATTTCCAGTTCGTGCTGGGCGGTTTTGATCTCTGTAATATCCAATACTGTGCCAGCCATATGAATGAGTTGACCGGCCGCATCTTTGACGGGTGAGATGGTAGCCTGAAAACACCTGCGCGCCTTCTTTGCGTTAGGCATGGTGCAGTATTCGACCACGATGGGTGAACCGGTTTCTATGGCTGTTTGCTGGGCATGCAACAGGGCCTCGCGGTCTGCTGAATCCACCAGTTGCAGGAATTCGTCCAGGGGTGGCACGCCCAAGTCGGGGTCGCGCCCAAAGAGATGGAACATTTCCCTGGACCACATGCCTATCCCGGATACCGGGTCAAGTTCCCAACTGCCCAGGTGTGCTGTGGCTTGGGCGGTTTCCAGGCTTTGCTGGCTTTTTTGAAGCAGGAGCAGCGCATTTTTGCGTTCGGTAATATCGCGGAAATTGATCACAATGGCGATCGAGCCGGTCTCAACTGCTATGTTGCTGAAGGTTCCCTCCACCCAGCGATAGATACCATCTTGGTGCAGGTATCGGTATTCGGCTGTAAACACTTTGGATGGATCCCGAACCAACTCGCTGAAACCTTTGCGGATCGCAAGCCTGTCATCCGGGTGAACCCAATCCAGTGCAGAGTGCCCGACAAATTCTTCCGCTGCATATCCGAAAAGGCGTATGGCAGAGGGGCTGCCGAAAATATAGCGACCCTGCTCGTCCATCAGGGCGATACCGTCAGGGGCGTGAGCGATCAGGGCGCTGTTGCGCTTTTCGATGGTTTTGAGTGCTTCTTCATTTTGTTTCAGGTCGATGGCAGTTGCGATCTGCTGTGACACGAATTCCAGCATGCGCTGTTCGCGCTCGGTGTAGGCATGTTCTTCGAAATAGTCTTGAACAGCCATCACTCCGATGGTACGGCCATGGACCTTGAGTGGAACCCCCAGCCAGATCTTGGATGGTGCGCCACTGGGATGATATTCCCCGCTGGTGAGCAGTTCCCTGTCCATGGTTTCGTCGCAAAGCAATGATCTGCCGGTGCGCAATACATACCCGGTCAGGCCCATGTCTGAACTGAAGGGTTCGGTATCCCAGGCATCCTGTTCATCGACAAAATATACGAACTGTAACAGGTTCGTTGCCTCATCCAGCATGGCAATATAAAAATTGGTGGCAGGCATCACCCGTCCGACCTGGTAATGGATTTGCGGATATAGTTCCTGCAGCGATGGTGTGTTGTGGGCCGCCGTGGTGATCTGATATACAGCCTCTTGCAAGGCCTCAGCACGTTTCCGCTCGGTGACATCCTTGCCTGTGGCAGCGTACTTGATGATTTTTCCGTTGGAATCCAGAATGGGAGTTATGGTGATCGTTTCTGAATACAGTTCACCATTCTTTTTCTTGTTGATCAGTTCTGTTTGAAATACATGTCCCTGCAGAATGGTATCCCACAATTCTTTGTACAGTTCGTCTGATTGCAGCCCTGACTTTAATATGCGGGGTGTTTTCCCGATGACTTCTGCCTGGGTATATCCGGTCAGGCGTTCGAACGCCGGGTTGACATATTCAATGGAGCCGTCCAGATTGGTGATCAAGACGGTGTCGGCCATTTGGGCGACAACCCCGGAGAGCTGTCTAATCTCACGGTCTGCCCGCACTTTTTCAGTGATATCTACAATGTTGGCACTGACCATGCTCCCATACCAGGTAGCGGAGTAGAGCAGATTGACCTTTTCCCCCCTGTCATTCATAATTTCCATTTCGAAGTTATGGATCGGCTCTCCAGTCAGCAAGGTTTGGAAAACAGCCTCAAAAGCAGTTTGGTCTGTGACAAAGCTCTTGATTTGCCTGCCAAGTAGTTTGGCAGATGAATCTTGCCCAAAGATCTGGATGGCTGCACTGTTGGCATAGGTGATCTGCCCAAGGTTATTAAGACGGGCGATTCCGGT
>CAZJMZ010000083.1:0-5940 GCA_964547115.1 uncultured Anaerolinea sp.
AGCGCCGCGATCAGCGCGATCAACACAGTTTTCGTAAATACAGTTTTCATCGTAAGCTCCTTTTTGATTGGTTACGATGCTGATTGTAGGATGCGGAGGTTATAGGGGTATGGCGAGATTGTAAAATCTTTGTAAAAAGAGGGTTGATATAAGGCGAAGAAGAGTGCACATCAATCATCAGGCTACAAGGAACGATGCACAGTCATGCCAACACGCAATTAACGAGGCAAGGCCCAAAACTATATGCGCCGCAGCACCAGCATGGTCAGGTCATCGGCGGGGGGCATATCCTGCACGAATTCCAGCAGGGCTTTCTCCACCACGTCCATCAGCTCATGTGCCGAGGAGCATTGATTCTCGAGCAGTGAATTCACAAGGCGTTCCTCGCCATAGAATTCCTTCTCGGCGTTGAATGCCTCGGTCAGCCCATCGGTATACAAAAACAAATTATCGCCCGGGGCCAGTTGGATGGTGCGCTGCTCCACCGCACCGCCGAACACCACACCCAAAGCAATGGCGGTACGCGTCAGCCGCTCGATGCCGCCAGCCTGCTTCACCCACAGCGGCGGGTTGTGCCCGGCGTTGACGTAGGTCAACTCGCCGGTCGTCAGGTCCAGCACGGCATAGACCGCTGTTACGAACATGCCCTGCCGCGTATCCGGCAGCAACAGGTCATTGACCCGCTCCAACGCTTCGGCGGGCGAAGCGGCTTCGATCACTGCCGCGCGCACCAGCGTCCGTGTGAGGGCCATGAACAGCGCGGCGGGCACGCCCTTATCCGCCACATCGGCGATGAACAGACCCAGGCGATTATCCGGCAGGTTGAACACATCGTAAAAATCCCCACCCACCTGCCGTGCAGTCTTCCAGCGCGCGGCCAGTTCCCACTCCGCAAAGGTGGGCAATACTTCGGGTAAAAACGTCTTCTGGATCTGGCGCGCCAGTTGCACTTCGGTCTCGAGACGTTCGCGCACCACCATGGCCTTCTGCAGCATGTCGTTCTGGATTGCCAGCGCGGCCTGTTGCGCGATGCCATTGATGATCTCCAGCCGCCGCGCGCGGAAGCGCAATCCACCCGGGGCTTCTTCGATGACCATCACCCCATACAATGCCTCTTTGACCGCAATGGGCACGGCAAACAGTAACGGGTTGGGGTTGCCCAGGTTGGTCTCCTGCGTCGGGTCGGCGGTCAGCCAGGCGGTTAATCCGCGCCCTTCGCCCAATGTGCAGACTGACATTCCCAACGCATCCCGGCAGGAAGCTAAAAAGGCAAACTCTTCAGTGGCAAAAGTGCGACCCCAAAAAGCGACGGCGTCGGCTTCATCCAACCCATATTCCTGAGAAGGACGAAAGAGCGCCTTCTCCTCATCCCATTCGAACAGCGCGGCCCGCTGCACACCCACCAAAATGGGCATGATACGGATGATGGTGCCCAGGATCTCGCCGATATCGCTCAGACTCACGATGGCCTGCGCCACCTGCAACAACGCCGCCGAAGCATAGGCTTGCTCCTGCGCAGCATCGTACAGCCGCGCGTTCTCGATCGCCACCGCCGCATAACTCGCAAAGGTGGTGGTCATGGCCTGGGCTTCGTGTCCATAGCGGCCCGGCGTGCTGTGCGCCAGTGTAATGACACCCAGGGGCTGGTCACCCAGCCGCAACGGTACTGCCAGCGCGGAATAATCAGACTCGAACCCGGCGGCGATTCCTGTCGCCCACAAGGGGTCCGATGGTTTACGGATCAAGGGGCTTTCCGAATACAGCGCGGTTGATAAGGCTGTATACGCATCAGCATGTTCATAAAGTGTTTCTTCGAGATGCGCCTCATCGCAGTTGTGGCAGGCCGCCAGATACAACTCATCCTGCTCGAGCAGCCAGATGGCTGAAATATCCACGGGCAGGTTGCGGTCCAGTTCAGAGAGGATCGCCTCCAACACATCATCCACACCCACATTGGCAGAGACCAGACCCGCCACCTCACGCAGACTCTCCCCCACCTGCCGCCGCCATTGCTCAGAACGATACAAGTCCGCGTTGTGGATGGCCGTGGCAATGTTATCGGCCACCGCCTCGAACGTAACCTGGTCATCTTCGGTAAAGGCATTGCGCCGGTCCGATTGAATATCGAGCACACCCACCACCTGCCCGTTATACAGCAACGGCACGCACAACTCCGAGTTCGTGTTCTGCGGCGGTAAGGGCGAAGGCCGATAACGCTTGTCCTTTTTCACATCGTTCGCCAGCACGGTCTGCCCCATACGCGCCACCCACGGAATAATGCCCTGAGCATCATCGAGTGAAAGCATATAGCCGGCCAGGTCCTTGCTGCGTTTGCCGCTCCCGGCCTGATAGCCGATCAAGCGCCGGTTGGGGTGCACCGTGAACAACTGCACATGCGGATACCCGAAGTGGTCGTGGATCAGGTTCGCCACATTGCCCATCAACGTCCGCAGATCAAGCGACGAAGTGACGCTCTTGCTGACCTCCGAGATCAGGGTGAGGTGGTCGGCACGACGCTTCAGGTCGCTATATAACTTGGCGCCCTCCACAGCCCGCGCCACCGTATCCGCCAGCGCCTCCAGGATCAGCAGGTCGTTCGGGTGGAAGGCCTCCACCTGGTCGCTTTGCACATCCAACACCCCCAAAACCCGACCCTCGATCTTGAGAGGGATCACCACTTCAGACCGGGTTTCAGGCAGGGCATCGATGAATCGATAACGTGGGTCTTTTTGCACATCCGGGACCAGGATCCGTTCACCCCCAGCCGCAGCCTGCCCCACCAATCCCTGGCCCAACTCCACCTCCAAAGCGACCTTGGCCTTGCGTCGGCCCTTGCGCTCCGCCATGGCGCTTGAGCGAAAACGCAACGCCGTCGATTTTTCGCGCACGGTGAAGATGGCCACGTAATAGTAGTGGAATGTCTTTTGAATGAGGGCAGTCACACGCGTGGCCAGTTCGTTGATGCTGAGCGTGTTGGCGATCTGGGCACTGACCTCCCGCACCAGGTTCAACTGGTTGATGCGAAAACGTTCCACCGCCACACGATGCGAAGCCACCAGGCTCACCGCCACCACACCAGCCAGGCCTTTGAGCAGGTCCAGTTCGTCCTGCTTGAAGCGCGGGCCTTTCGGGCGGGTGATCTGGAGCGCTCCCAGTGTCATCCCCTGCTCTTCGAGGGGAATCGCAGCCCAGGTGGAGTTTGAAGCGTTGTCTTTATCCGGTTTGGGTTTCAGGCACAGGTCGCCCGTCTTCAAGGCGCGTTGCATCCCCGCCGTGGGCGGTTTGACAGAGAATAGATTCGGCTCGTTGAGATTGGGGAGGCGAAAGAGGTTTTCGTGCAACCAGACATCGGCCTGACCATCGAGCAGCCGCGAGGTGATGGCGATGATACGGTCACGCTGGGCGGCAAACGAAGTGGTGCCGGCGATCTGTTCTCCCAGGCTGGCCAGATCCCGCCAATTCGAAGGCGCTGGAGAACGGGTGGCAGCGCTCATGCGCTACCTCTTTCGTTTGGACATGGTGAGGACGTTGCCGTGTTTTTCAACCGAGTAGTGGACATCGTCCATCAATTTACGCATCAGGAAAATGCCCAGGCCGCCGATCTTGCGTTCAGACAGGTCGGCTTTGAGATCGGGCAGCGGGATGGTGGAGGGGTCGAACGATTCACCATGATCGACCATGATGATGGTGATGACATCGTCCCACACTCCGCAGGTCATATCCAACACGCCATCGCTGACCCCTTCATAGGCATGTTCGATGATATTGGAGGCGGCCTCATCGGCGGCAAGCTGAATGTTATACACATCCCGGTCACTGAAGCCGTGGTCGCGGGCAATGGCACCGACGAAATCCCGGATCTCGTCGAGATATTCAAACTTGGCGGGATACTGAACAGATTGCATCAGACATTTAAAAAGCCGCCTTTAGTAATGCAGTTCGCTACCAAAGGCGGCACCCTTTCTGATGGATGTGGTTCGTGCTCCGCTAGAGCCGGGTTAGAAATGCCCCACCGCAGTGAGGTTGTCGTCGAAGGATTTGAAGAGTTCGGTAAAACCGGCCAATTCAAGGGCTTCATTGATGCGGTCAGGTACGTTGGAGAGGACCACTTCGCCGCGGTTGTACTTCTTGCAATTTCGCTGGGCAGCCAGCAAGGCGCGGAACCCGGCACTGGACATATATTCCAAACCGACCATATCAATGACCAGTTTGTATTTCCCGTTCTCGTTGGCGGTTTCCAAGGCCTGGGCCAGTTGTGGCGCGGTTGCACTATCCACACGCCCCTTGATCGCGATCAAATCACAGTGTTTAAATTCCTGGACTGAAATCTCCATAACGCATCCTCCGTGGTGAAAGTACGTGCAGATTGGCAGATTATAACACGCATCTTTTACGAGGCATCCCGCCTTTTTACCATCCGCATACGTGTCCGAATCGGAAGCGAAATGCTATACTTGGTCACAGGATGCGGACTGCACTGCAGAGATTCCTCAAACTCCCTGAATTCGCCGACAGCGAATCAAATATCGTTGCCCGTATGACCCAGCGTGCGGCAGTGGGCATGGTAATTATCAGCATCCTCTTCATTTTGTCTGCTGCACTGGTGGCACCAAACCTGCTTCCACGGGCGATCGTCCTGGCTGTCACGTTTACCTTGACGAGCCTGGGGGTTGTGGCGCTCCTGCGAGTCCAGCGCTTGCAAGTGGCCAGTTCCCTGCTGGTCTTTGTGATGTGGCTGGCCATCACGTTGGGGGCTGTCACCGCCGGGGGTGTTTCTGCGCCGATCTTTATCGGGTATCTGGTGGTGGTACTGGCGGGCGGGTTGATCACCAACCAGCGACTGAGTTTCCTTGTATTTATCATCTGCCTGCTGGGAGGTGTCGGCATCCTGGTGGCTGAGCGAAATGGTTGGCTGCCTCCGCCAGTGGAATACAACTCGCTGGCGCGGCTGGGCATTTACGCCTTCTTCCTTGTAGTGACCGTTTTGCTGCAAAACATCAACCGCACGAACATGCAAGGCTTGTTGCAACAGGCAAGCAACAGCGAAACCCGTTATCGCTCCCTGCTCGAAAACATCCCCACCACCACCTATATCAACAGCACCGACGAAGCCGCCCGCACGGAATATGTCAGCCCGCAAGTGGAGAAACTGCTGGGATATCCGCGCCAGGCCTTTTTGAAAGACCCCGAATTTTGGAAGAAGATCCTGCACCCCGAAGACCAGGCACGCGTCCTGGCTGCCAACACTCAAAGCAGTCAGCAGGGCGATTCTTTCAACCTGGAATACCGCCTGGTCACACGGGACGGGCGGGCCATTTGGGTGCAAGACGAAGCCAATCTGGTGCGCGATGAGGCGGGCAACCCGCTATACTGGCTGGGCGTATGGACCGACATCACTGCCCGCAAACAGGCCGAAGAGGAACAAGCCGACCTGGTCAGCATGATGACCAAACGCACCATCCAATTGCAAACTGCGGCGGAGGTCTCCCGCGCAGCAACATCCATTCTCAACCTTGAAAACCTGCTGCCTGCCGTCGTCAACCTGATCTGCACCCACTTCGATTATTACTACGTAGGCATCTTTCTCATCGACGAGGCGGGCGAATGGGCGGTTCTGCGGGCTGCCACCGGGGACGCCGGGGCCAACATGATCGCCACCGGGCACCGGCTCAAGGTGGAGGACTCTTCCATGATCGGTTGGAGCATCAAAAATCGACAGGCCCGCATCGCGCTCGATGTTGGGGTTGATGCCGTCCGATTTAAAAATCCCAACCTGCCGCTGACCCGCTCCGAGATCGCCCTGCCGCTTATCACCCGCGGGCAAGTGATCGGCGCCATGACGATCCAATCCCATCAACCGGCCGCCTTCTCACGTGTCGATATTACAGCCCTGCAATCCATGGCTGACCTGGTGACGAACGCCATCGAGAACGCGCGGCT
>CAZJMZ010000083.1:6040-8375 GCA_964547115.1 uncultured Anaerolinea sp.
TCGCGGATCGGGCGCATCATCAACCCGCCCGAACTGGTTTCTTTTGAGCAGATCGCAGCAGAAGCCGTGGAGTTGCTTGATGGGCTATTGGTGAAGAACAATGTGCGGGTGGTGTTGCAAAGCCCGCTGCCACAAGTCTATGGTGATCGCGCACGGCTGATGGAAGCCCTGCAAAACCTTATCAGCAATGCAGCCAAGTTCATGGGGACTCAGTCACACCCCACTGTGGAGATCGGAGCCGATGGCCGGGATGTCGACCAGAAATTGATCCTGTTCGTCCGCGATAACGGGGTGGGCATCGACCCACAATATCACGAGCGCATCTTTGGCTTGTTCAATCGTCTTGACCCCACCATCGAAGGGACCGGCATCGGACTGACGTTCGTGCGGCGGATCATCGAGACACATCAGGGGCGCATCTGGCTGGAATCCAGCCCGGGGCGAGGCACTACATTCTTTTTCACGCTGCCAGCCCACCCTGAGTCAGAGGCGCAGCCGTAGGCAGTTCCACAAATGATAAATTGCGATTAAAATCATCCCGAGCTTATTCATCAAGGAGTTTTTCATGGTTGGCGAACCCATCATGGTCATGCTGGTCGAAGATAATGTGGATCACGCGGAGTTGGTCATCCGCACACTGGAGGATCACCGTGTGGCGAACAAGGTGCGCCATTTTCTCGATGGCCAATCGGCACTCGATTATTTGTTTCGACGCGGCGAATTCGAGGGCCAAAACACCACCCGCCCGCATGTTATCCTGCTCGATCTGCGCCTGCCGCGCGTGGACGGCATCGACGTATTGAAGGCCATCAAGGAAAATGACGAACTTAAGGCCATTCCGGTGGTGGTGTTGACCACCTCAGAAGCCGAGAAAGATGTGGCCCGCGCTTATTACAATCATGCCAATTCTTATCTGGTCAAACCAGTGGGTTTTGATGAGTTCAAGAAGTTGATGGACGACCTGGGTTTTTACTGGCTAAGTTGGAACACACATCCCGGGATCAAAGACTGATCTGCCGTGTGCCGGTATGGGGTGGGAAAGAAAAAGCCAGGCAGGCGAACTGCTTATGATGGACAACACCGTCCAAATCCTTTTAATTGAAGATGACCCTGCACATGCAGAGTTGATTCAACGCGCCTTCGAGAACCGCGGTGATGAGGCCCGCCTGACCATCGCAAACACGCTGGCCGAGGCCCGCGCCAGCATGCAAACTTTCAAGCCGACGCTGATCATCGCCGATTGGCGCCTGCCTGATGGCGACAGCCGCGAACTTTTGTTGGAAGAGCACAACAAATCCACGCCGGTCATCATCATGACCAGTTACGGCAACGAGCGCAACGCCGTGGATGTAATGAAATCCGGCGCGCTCGATTACATCGTCAAGTCGTCCGAATCGATGACCGACATGCCACATATCGCAGAGCGCGCAATCGAACAATGGGAGAATCTGCGCCAGCGTGAGGTGATGCAAGTGGCGCTGGCAGAGAGCGAAGCGCAATTCCGCCTGCTGGCTGAAAACTCATCCGATATGATCTCAAAGCATGATGCCAACGGGGTGTTCCTTTATGTTTCCCCGGCCAGCCGCACTTTGCTGGGATACGAGCCCGAAGAGCTCATGGGCCGGTCCATTAAGCAGTTCATCCACTCCGAAGATGTGGAAACCCTTTTCGCTCTGTTCGACAACCACGCCAACCCACACAACATCAACCTCACGGCACCGTATCGTGCCCGCCACAAAGACGGCGAATACATCTGGCTCGAGACCACCGCCCGGCTTTTCCGTGACGGCAACAGTCAAGAGCGGGAATTTCAGGCAGCCTCCCGTAACATCACCGAGCGCAAGCAGGCGCAGGAAGCCCTGCAACAGGCGCATAGCGGCTTGCAGGAAGCCTACGACAAAACCATCGAAGGCTGGGTGCTGGCGCTCGACTTGCGCGACCGCGAAACTGAAGGACACACCCAACGCGTCACCGAAATGACCGTGCGCTTGGCGCGCAAACTGGGCTGTAACGAAGAAGAGATCGTACACATCCGGCGCGGCGCACTGTTACACGATATCGGCAAGATCGGCATCCCGGATGAGATCCTGCAAAAACCAGGGCCGCTCACCGATGAAGAGTGGGTCATCATGCGCAAGCATCCGCAATATGCGTTTCAAATGCTGGCGCCTATTCACTACTTGAAACAGGCCCTGATCATCCCCTACTATCACCACGAACGCTGGGATGGCAGCGGCTACCCACACAAACTGAAGACCACTCAAATTCCCCTCTTTGCGCGCCTCTTCGCCGTGGTGGATGTATGGGACGCACTCTCCAGCGACCGTCCTTATCG
>CAZJMZ010000083.1:8475-11756 GCA_964547115.1 uncultured Anaerolinea sp.
GTGGCCGGGAGTTGGGTGGCTGCCTGTGCGGCAAAGGCAGTTGGAGGCGTCCGGCTGTCAGGAATGGTCAAGGCAGCAGCGGAGGCATTGTTGAAAGTCCGGTCGGTGTTTGAGCTGGTGACAATGGATGCATTGTTCACACCACCCGGTGGCACACCCAGCGTGTTGACACGGGTCAGCACGGTAATCGTGTAGAAATCCGTGGGGGTCACAGTGCCAAAGTTGATCGTGAAGGTGTTGCCGTTGATCACAGGGGTCAGCCCGGGGTTGGGGACGATCGTGACCGAGATGATATCCAGGAACGACGGCTTGGTATCGGTCAACACCACATTGGTGGCGTTGGTGTTGCCATTATTCCCGACCGTAATGGTATACACTACCGCGTCGCCCACCTGGGCGTTGGTCGGTGAACCAAGTTTGGTCACGGCCGGATCCGCGATCAACGGGTTGCCAGCCGGTTGCTGGTCGCCGAAGTTGACCGTGGCGCTGGTGCCCGCGCTCAGCGTGACGGCTACATTGTTCAAGGTGGTGCTGGTAAACCCGGAGGGGTCGGTCTCGACCACGGTATACGAACCGGCCGGGAGGCTGCTGAAGGTATAGGCACCGGAGGCATTGGTTATCACGGTCCCGATCACCACACCGAGATTGTTCTTGAGGTCCACGGTTACACCGGAAAGCGGTGGTTCGCCGGGATCCTGCACGCCATCGCCATCGAGGTCGTTGTAGACCACGCCGCTGATACTGGAAAGCACGGCGTTCGGGAGTTGGTAATCACCAAAGTTAGCAGTGCCTGTTCCACCAGCGGGGACAGTAACAGGGACGTTGTTCGGTGTGGAGGATACATACCCGGCTGGATCGATCTCGATCACACGGTAATCACCCGGGGGCAGGTTCAGGAAGTTATATACGCCACCGGTTGTTGTGGTGGTGGTTGCAATCAGGGTGGTACCCGTACTGTCAAAGAGGTTGACGATCACGCCCACCAACCCGGCTTCGCTTGCGGCCTTGGAACCATTGAGGTCGGCATCGTTGAACACAACGCCGGTTACGCTGGCAGATGGTGTGGTGCCATCCGTATCGGTGGCACAGCCTTCAGCGGGGGCATTGGTTCCGGTGCAGGTACCAGCTGTGGTGGAGGTCGGAGGCGTAGAGTTGGTCGGGTCACCGCCGCCACCCACTTGCGCGCGATTGACGAGCGTCCCACTGGCGTTGGCGTCCACGCTGACAGTGAAGTTGAAGACCGAAGTGCCATTGTTGCCCGCAATAGCTGCGGTGCTCGTACAGGTAATGACATTGGTCGCGGCGGTACAGGTCCAGTCTGCGCTGTTCGTGCCGCCAACTGTCACGACGCCATCGGCAACGCTCAACCCGACAGGCAGAACATCGACCACGGTGACGGTGCCTGTGGTGGCAATGTTACCAAGGTTGGTGACGGTGAGGGTATAGGTGGTGGGGTTGCCCGTCAGGACGGAGGTCGTTCCGTTTGTTTTGGCCAAACCAAGATCGACGGCATTGGTTGAGTCGCTATCCGTGGCACAGCCCTTGTTGGGCGTATCTGTAGCGGAGCATTGACCTGTAGTGGTCGTGGTGGGCGGGTTGGGATTGCCCGGATCGCCACCACCGCCGACTTGAGCACGATTGAGGAGTGTGCCGGATGCTGTAGCATCCACGTTGACCGGGAAGCCAAATACCGAGGTCGCGCCACCGCCTGAAATAGAGATGGAGCTGGTACATGTAATTACATTCCCAGATGCGGCACAAATCCAATCGGCACTGTTAGCGCCTGAAAGCGTTACCGAGCCATCGGCGATCGAAAGGCCGGTCGGCAGAACATCCAGTATGGTGATCGTACTGGACGTGGCTGCCGAGCCGGTGTTGGTCACGGTAAGGGTATAGGTCGTAGTACCACCCGCCGTTACAGTGTTTGTACCATTGGACTTGCTCAGGCTAAGGTCAGGGGCGTTGGCATTATCTATATCCACCGCACAGCCTTCGTTCGGGGTGTTGGTCGCGGTGCATTGACCTGCCGTGGTGCTTGTTGGCGGATTCGGGTTGGTCGGATCGCCGCCACCACCAACCTGAGTACGGTTAACGAGGGAGCCTGTGGCGGTTAAATCAATGTTGACAGTGAAATTGAAGACACCTGTCCCACCACTACCTGCAATGGGCGTGCTGCTTGTACAGGTAATGACATTGGTTGCGGCAGTACAAGTCCAGTTCGCAGCATCGGCTCCGCCGAGAGTGACTGGGCCGTTCGTGATTGTGAGACCGGTTGGGAGAACATCCACCACGGTGATTACGCCGAAGGAAGCCGTATTGCCGGAATTCGTAATAGTGAGCACGTAAGTGGTCGTACCACCGACCACAACCGTGGACGCTCCATTCGTCTTTGCCAAGCCAAGGTCTACAATATCAACTGTGTCACTATCCGTGGCACAGCCTTCGTTCGGAGTGTTGGAAGCAGTACATTGTCCAGCCGTAGTGTTCGTTGGCGGATTCGGATTGGTCGGGTCACCACCACCACCGACTTGCGCCGGGTTGAGCAGTGTGCCGCTGGCATTCGCCGCGACATTGACGGTAAATGAGAACACAGATGCACCGTTGCTACCTGCAATGGATGTGTTGCTCGTACAGGTGATGACGTTGGTCGCAGCGGTACACGCCCAGTTTGCAGCGTTCGTGCCGCCGAGGGTAACTACGCCGTCCGCGATGCTCAAGCCTGTAGGCAGCACGTCCACGACCGTGATCGTGCCGCTGCTCGCGGTGTTGCCCAAGTTGGTGACAGTCAGAGTGTAGGTCGTAGTGCCGCCTGCGGTGACCCTGGTTGTTCCATTGGACTTGGTCAAGCCCAGATTGACCACATTCACTGTGTCACTATCCGTGGCACAGCCTTCGGTCGGGGTGCCCGTCCCAGTACACGCACCAGCCGTGGTGTTGGTCGGAGGCGTCGGGTTGGTTGGGTCTCCACCGCCACCCACTTGGGCAAGATTGGTCAGTGTGCCGCTTGCGTTCGCTGCGACGTTGACAATGAAAGAGAACACGCTGCTGCTGGAGGCGTTGATCGCAGTTGAACTCGTACAGGTGATGACGTTGGTTGCGGCGGTACAAGTCCAGTCGGCATTGTTCGCGCCACCGAGCGCCACTGCACCGTTGGCGATGGTTAAGCCTGTGGGCAATACATCCACCACCGTGATCGTGCCGGAGGAGGCCGTGTTGCCCGTGTTGCTGACAGTGAGAGTATAGGTGGTAGTACCGCCTGCGGTGACCGTGGTCGTGCCATT
>CAZJMZ010000084.1:0-1746 GCA_964547115.1 uncultured Anaerolinea sp.
GCTCATCTCAAATTCAACGACCCCGCGCCAAACCTCACGTTGCAGAACGTCGAAGGCGCTTCCGTGCAACTCTCCACGTTATGGCAGAAACAGGCGCTGATCCTGGCGTTCACCCGGCACTTCGGCTGCCCGCAATGCAAAGAACTCGTGGACCAACTCGCGGCGCAACTGCCTGCCTTCCAGTCCAAAAACCTGGCGCTGGCCATCGTCACCCAAGGCACGCCTGAAGAGACCAAAGAGTTCTGCGCCGAGCGTGCGCCCGGCGTGTTGTGTCTTGCCGACCCGGGGCGCAATGCCTACGAAGCCTACGGCCTCGAACGCGCCAACATCTGGCAATCGTTCCTCTCGCTCAACGTCTGGCGCTCCAACCGCCGCCTCAAGCAGGAGCGCGGCTGGAACACCGACCTCCCGCCTCAAGGGCAGGACGCGCTGCAAATGGCGGGCCTCTTCATCATCGCCCCCGATGGCCGCATCCGCCTGCCGTATTATTACGACGACATCGCCGACCATCCGCCCGTGGACCTGCTCCTGCACGGCGTGATGGGCACCGATTGGTCGAAGCCGTTCGAAGGACCCGCCGCGTAAATGAACAACGTCTCGCTCGCTTTCTATCTCGCGCTCAAAGAGGTCGTCCGCAATCGCGGGCGCTTCCTGCTGGTGAGCATGGTCATTGCGCTCATCACCTTGTTGGTGCTGTTCATCGCCGCGCTCGGTGAAGGCCTGGCCAATGGCAACCGCCAATACGTCTCGAACCTGGATGCCGACCTGGTCGTCTTCCTCGAAAAGTCCGACTATCTCATCACCGCCTCCCGCCTGGATGTGGGAACGCTGCGCGCGCTTCGCCGGGTCGACGGGGTGGCTGCTGCCGGTCCGATCTACACCTCCTCCTCTGAGATCGTCTCCACTGAAGAGCCGCTGAAAGTGTCCCTGCTCGGTGTGGAAGCGGGCCAGCCCGGCCTGCCTGCCCTGCTTGAAGGCCGCGCCTTCCGTGGCAGCGAGTCGCTGGAAGTGGTCATCGACGAAGGTGTGGTCGTCCGCACCGGGCTTAAACTGGGCGATGAGATCGAACTCCGTTCCACGCAAGGCACCGACGACCAGTTCTTCAAACTCACCGTCGTCGGCATCGTGGGCAGCAACCTGTATTTCTACCAACCGACCATCTTCGTGGCCCCGGCCACCTGGCAAAAGATCCGCCCCGGCTCCGAAGCCGAACTCGCCACCAGTCAACTCTTCCCCAATGTGGTCGCGGTCAAATTGACCGATGCTTCCCAGTCCGCGGCCATGCAGGAACGGCTGGTGAACGCCGTCAACAAGATCGAAGTGGCCGATATCCAAACCACCATCAACAGCATCCCCGGCTATTCGGCCCAGCAAGGCACCGTGCAGACGCAGGGCGTGTTCACGCTCCTGATCGGCGTGCTGGTCATTGGCGGCTTCTTCCAGATCCAGATCCTGCAGAAGATTCCGCAGATCGGCGTGTTGAAAGCCATCGGCTCCTCGAACGGGGTGGTGGGTTGGTCGGCGGTGATTCAGATCGTTGTCGTGACCGCCATCGGTGTGGTCATTGGAGGCGTGTTCACGTTCCTGTTCTCGCTCGGGATTCCCTCCACCGTCCCGTTCGTGTTCGATGGTGTGCGTTCCATCGTGGCGGTCATCTTGTTATTGCTGATCGGCCCGATCGGCGGGATGGTTTCGATCATCTATGCCGTGCGCATCGAACCGCTGAAAGCCCTGCGGTTGGGATAA
>CAZJMZ010000084.1:1846-11735 GCA_964547115.1 uncultured Anaerolinea sp.
CCACCCGCCCATGTTTCAAGAAAGAAATTTATGGCCTCTGTTGCTCTCGAAGTTCGTGATTTAGTCAAAGCCTTTGCCCTCGATGGCGCCATCCTCAACGCCGTGGACCATGTCTCTTTTCAGGTCATGTCGGGTGAGTTCGTCGCGTTGGTGGGGCCGAGCGGTTCCGGCAAAACGACCATGCTCTCCATTCTGGCGGCCTTGCTCTCGCCCACCAGCGGGCAAGTCCTGATCGATGGGCAGGACCTGGCGCAGATGAACGAAAAACGCCGCGTGCAGTTGCGGCGCGAAAAGATCGGGTTCACCTTCCAATCGAACAACCTGATCCCCTTTCTGACGGCGCAGGAGAACGTGGAATTCATGCTGCGTCTCAACGCCAAAGCCGATAAACCCGGGCGCCTGCGCTCGGAGGAATTGCTGGCCCGCCTCGGTCTTGGTGAACGCCTGCATAACCTGCCCGCCCAACTCTCCGGCGGCCAACAGCAACGCGTCGCCATTGCCCGGGCCCTGATCCATAATCCCGCCGTGGTGCTGGCCGACGAGCCCACCGCTTCGCTGGATACCGAGCGGGCGTTTCAAGTGGTGGAAACTTTTGCCAATCTCGTCCACGAGAATAACCGCGCGGGCATCATGGTCACGCATGATCTGCGCATGTGTCAATACGTAGACCGCGTGCTGCAAATGCAGGACGGCAAGCTGGTGCGGGTCTATGAAACGAAAAAAGAGATCATGGAACTCGCTGCTGGAACGATCAAGCACTAAAACAAAAACTCCGAAGTCGCCAGGCTCCGGAGTTTTTCTAACAGCCAACTGCTAATCGCTAAAAGCTAACCGCTAACAGCTAATCGCTAACAGCCAACCTACTCCACCTCTTGCGGTACTACTTCTTCCTTTGCCTTTTTCGCTCCAAGCTGCCGCGCATAATTGATCAGGATCACTGACCCGATGATCACGGCCGAAGCCACGACCATGCGGGCGTCCACATCCTCATTGGCGAGCAACCAGCCCAGGAACACCGCCACCACCGGGTTGACATACGCATACGTGGACATCAATGACACCGGCGCATTGTGCAGCAACCAGCCATAGGACACGAACCCGATCAGCGACCCGAAGGTGATGAGATAGAGCATCCCCCACCACGAACGCATCGAAACGTCCCCGAGGCTGAACCCATTTAACTCGCCGGTCAGCACGCTGACGATGAACAGCGACACCGAGCCCATCAGCATCTGCATCCCCGTCGACATCAACGTGGACTTGGGCATATCCGCGCCGCGGGCGTAGATCGAGCCCAGCGACCACAGGAACGGCGCGCACAGCAGCAGGATCAGGCTGAAAGTGTCGAACTGCTGTCCGCCACCGGTGATCTCCGCCGGGCCGATGAGGTAGAACACGCCGCCGAAGCCGACCACCAGTCCGAGGATGGAGAGCCAGTTCGGTTTGGTGCCGCCCGCCCGCAAAGACTCGAACAACACCAGCCAGAACGGCGACGTGGAGATGATCAGCGCCGCGATGCCGGAGGGTATGTTCTTCTCCGCCAGTGAGACCAGTCCGTTCCCACCGACGAGCAGCAGTGTGCCCACGATGGCGGTCGCTTTCCAGTTGCTTTTGGTCGGTGCAGGCGCCCCCGCCATGCGCTGCCAGATAAAGAGGATCGCGCCCGAGATCAAAAAGCGCAACGAAGCGTGGAAGAACGGGGGAATCGTCTCCACCACAAAGCGGATCGCCAGATACGTGGAACCCCACACGATATACAACGCCAGTAATGCAGTCCAAAGTTTTGTTTTCATTTCATTCCTTTTCAACCTGATGGTTGAGTAGCCTGAGGCGTATCGAAACCACCAGATAACCAAAATACTTTTTCTTACGGATGGTCTCGATACGCCCCTCACTACGTTTGTCGCTACTCGACCACCGAATAGGCATGTTCTCTTGTCAGCAGCGCCTTCTTTCGTTCTGCGCCGTAGCGGTAATTGCCAAATTCGCCCACCTTGCGGATCACCCGATGACAGGGGATCAGCACCGCGATCGGGTTATGCCCAACCGCCGTCCCAACGGCTCTGGATGCGGTGGGTTGCCCGATTCTTTCGGCGAGGCCTTCGTAGGTGGTCGCCGTCCCGGCCGGGATGTGCAGCAACGCCTCCCAAACCTTGAGTTGAAAGTTCGTGCCGCGCAGGTGCAGGTTGAGTTTCGTGCGCGCGTTCAGGTCGAAGATGGGTTCCACGAGCGGCGCGGTGGCTTTGCGGTCTTCGAGCATCCGGGCATTCTTCCATTCTGCCACGAGTGCATCGATGGCCGCGCCTTCACTTTCGCCGCGCTGCACAAAGCCCAGGTGGCAGATGCCTCTCTCGGTCACAGCGAGCAGGCATTGGCCGAAGGGTGAGGCGTGCAGTCCATAGCGGATGGTGAGGCCTTCGCCGCGCGTCTTGAATTCTCCGGGTGTCACCGCTTCCGTCGTCACGAACAGGTCGTGCAGGCGGCCCAGGCTCGAGAGGCCAAGTTGGTGGGTTGTATCCAGCAGGTTCTCTGAACGGTCAAGCAGGTCCTTGGCGCCTTCCTTGGTGAGGAATTGCAGAAAGCGTTTGGGGCTGACGCCCGCCCAGCGCGTGAACAGGCGTTGGAAGTGATACTCGCTCAGGCCAACGCTGGCGGCCACGTCTTCGAGTGTGGGCTGGTCTTTGAAGTGCGTTTCGAGATACAGGATGGCCTGCTCGATGCGCTGGTAATCGTCTGAAAGTTGGGTCAGGGATGTGTGCATGGTTACTCCTTGTGCCCCTATTCTATGGACATGCCGCTTCGCTGCCGACCCGATTCTTGCTCTGTTTCATAGGAGATGTCTTATACCTTTGAGCGGATGCTGCGTCAAGAACCGTTTGGTGGTTGCGCCTTCAATCGTTTGTGATTAAGATTCGGCATCTTTAGCCACGGAGGTCTCGATGAGTTCCGAACGTTCCATTCAAGAGTATATCGATCTCATGCAGCGGGGACTGGTGAAGACATTGGGCACTGCCAGGCCCAAGAAGGTCATCATTGTGGGTGCGGGGCTGGCAGGGTTGGCCGCCGGACTCGAACTCAAGCGCGCTGGTCACGAACCGGTCATTCTCGAAGCCCAGCAGCGGGTTGGCGGACGGGTGTACACCTTGCGCGACCCGTTCACCGCAGGGCTGTATGCTGAAGTGGGCGCGATGCGCATTCCCCGCGCACACTCGTTGACGATGGCTTACATCGAAAAGTTTGGGCTCAAGACCAACGACTTCACGATGGATAACCCCAATGCCTATTACTACATCGGCGGACGAAAGGTCCGCGCGCATGAAGCGAAGCAAGACCCATCCCTGCTGGGGTTTGAAGTCCATGCCAGCGAGCAGGGAAAGACTGCAGGCGAGATGTACGAAAAGGCCCTGCAGCCTTTGTTGCAGACGCTGGAAAAAGGCGGTGCTGGCGCCTGGGAGGAGATCGTCGCCAAATATGACCAATATTCCACGCGCGAATTCCTGGAGCTCAATGGCTGGTCGGAAGGCATGATCGAAATGTTCGGCCTGCTGGCGAATCAAGAGTCGGTGATGAACTCGTCATTCCTGGAATTGTTCCGCGAAGACTCGGGGAACTACTACACCAACATGCTCGAACTCGATGGCGGCACCGACCGCCTGCCGCACGCCTTCCTGCCAGAACTCAAAGCGAACATCCGCTTCGGGGCGAAGATGATCGCCATGGATCAAACGCCCGACGGGGTGACCATTCACTACGAAACGAAGGCGGGTAAATTCGCTGAGAATGGTGACTATGCCATCATCACGGTCCCGTTCCCGGTGCTGCGCCATGTGGAGGTGCTCAAACCGTTCACGCGCGCCAAGCAACGCGCCATCCGCCAGTTGCATTACGATGCCTCGGCGAAGATCCTGTTCCAATGCAAGCGCCGCTTCTGGGAGGAGGATGATGGCATCTTTGGCGGCGGCACCATGACCGACCTGCCGATCCGTAATTTGTATTACCCTGACCATGGGCGTGAGACCGGCCGCGGCGTCATCCTGGCCAGCTACACCTGGTCTGAAGATGCCCAGCGCTGGGGCTCGCTCAAACCCGATGACCGAATCGTGCAAGCATTGGACGATGTGGCCGAGATCCATCCACAGATCATGAAGGAGTTCGAAGTCGGCACATCATGGATGTGGCATGACGATGAATTCGCAGGTGGCGCCTTCGCCTTGTTCGACCCTGGCCAGCAAACCCTCCTGCATAACGAGATCATCAAACCTGAAGGACGCATCCACTTTGCTGGTGAACACGCTTCGTTATATCATGCCTGGATCCAGGGCGCGTTCGAGTCAGGGTTGCGGGAAGCCGCGGCTATCCACCTGGCGCCATAAGACATAAGGCCTGACAGGTTTCTAAAACCTGTCAGGCCTTTTCTTGTCGATGCCCCGCCGATACCGTGTGCTGCGGAGTTTTGAACCTGCTTTCGCAGGTGGGTCCTTACCCAGAAACGCCGCCTTGGCTCAGGCCTATCGCGTTATTTCTTGTGGAGTTAAAGACCCGTTTTATAAGTGTTGGCTCAAAACGGAAGGTGCAACATCACGCGCACAGCAGGGACACTGTTTTTATACCATAAAGCCCATGCCGGTGGGAGGGATACATTAATTACGGTTTTTCAAGGCTGGGCATTTTTGCGGTTGCGGAAAAAAATCAATTGTGCTACGCTTGACAGGACATGTTACTGTAAAGGAGTTGAGCATGCCAACCGTTCCAGGAATCGATGTTTCATATTGGAATGCAGGGATCGACTGGCCCAAGGTGCGTGCCACCGGGCAACGCTTTGTGTTCGTCAAAGCCACCGAGGGTACATATTATAAAGACACCACCTTCAATGCCAACTGGTCGGGTGCCAAATCCGCTGGGCTGTTGCGTGGCGCCTATCATTTCTTTCGCGCGAATCAAGACCCCAAAAAACAAGCTGATTACTTTATTGCCTATATTCGTTCCACCAAGGACGACGGTGAATTGCCGCCTGCGCTCGATCTCGAGACCGCTGATGGCCAGAAAAAGGACAAGATCATCGCTGCCGCCAAGGTCTGGCTGGATCGGGTTGAAGCTGCCTTTGGCAAGCGCCCCATCATTTATTCGGCCCAATACTTTTTGCAGGATAACTTTTCTGAAGCGGGCGGTGGTCCACCCAGTTGGACCAAGGACTATCCGCTCTGGCTGGCCCAATATCCTAACAACTACATGGAAGGTTCAAAACCGTCACTCCCACGCGGCTGGTTCAATTGGACTTTCTGGCAGTACAGCGAAAAAGGCAAGGTCAACGGTGTCAATGCTGACACCGATCTAAACCTTTTCAACGGTACGCTCGAAGAGTTATACAAACTCGCGGGCGCCAAAATGATCACCGAGCAGCCGAAGACCCCGCAAACGCATACGGTAGCCGCAGGCGATTCATTCGAATCGGTTGCCAACAAATATGGTGTCACCGTGCGGGAACTGGTCTCGGCCAACCCGCAGTTGTTGAAAACTGGCGAATCTTTAAATATCCCTGTGGCTGTGGCGATCCCTGCAGAGAGCGCCAATAGCTCCGGCACGGCCGGCCCGCGCACGCATACCGTCAAGGCCGGGGATACGCTCTACGGCATTGCCATCAAATACGGCACGACCGTTGCCGCCATTGCCAGTGCCAATAACATCACCAACGTCAACAGCATTGCCATTGGAAAAGTCCTGACAATTCCCTAAACTCGCGCTGATTAAATCAAACATCCCCGAAGCGCTTCTGGCCTCGGGGATGTTTGATTCTGTACAATCAGCCTTTACCAACTCTGACAACGCCTATTGCAAATACTCCGTGCCCCCGCCGATGATGAAGCGCAAGACCATGTCGTTGACGATCCACTCGATGGGGGCATGATCGTCCGTGAAGACTGTGGTTGGTTCAAAGCCGGTCTTGAGATTCCCGAACGTGACCTGCAAAGTGCTGATCAACAACGGGTGGACGCTTGCATCACGTGACAGGTTGAACAGATTGACGGCCAGATTCTCCGGCTGGGTGGGCTGTTTGGTGGCGATGATCATCGTATTCAATGAGCCGGGTATGTCCACGGTATAGATCGAAGGGAAGACCGTTGCCATGGTCGTGGCCAGCCCGTCGATCAGGCGGCGGTCGCCGGGGACGCTGGCGCTGTTGATGGTCAGCACCCCGTTCTCGGTCAGGTGGGAGGCGCAAATGGCAAAGAATTCCTGGGTGGTCATGTGGGCCGGGATGTAGGGTGGGCGGTACGCGTCCACAGCGATGATGTCATATTGCTGTTCGCTGCGCTCCAGGTTTAAGCGCCCGTCGCCGATGATGACGTTCAAGTTCGGCAGGTTCAAGCCGAAATATTTTTCCCCCACCTCCACGATCTTTGGGTCCAACTCATAACCGTCAATGGGAATATTGCCATACACCGCCGCCATCTGCCGCGCAGCAGTTCCGGCGGCGAGGCCCACGATTGCCACACGCTTGACATCCGCTGGTTTGCGATTGGCATAAAAATACGGCCCGACCAGGAATTGATCCCACGGGCCGTTGTATTGCAGCGTGTCTGGATGATAGACGGAATGCTGCCCCTGGCCTTCATTAAGTCGCAGGACGGTGTAGCCGCCATCCTGAATGACCTCAATGTAGTTGTACGCCGATTCGGTTTCGTAAATTTGTTTGGCGCTGGTTTTCAAGGCGGCGTTGGCGGTGAGAATGGCCAGCACGATTAACACCAAGGGCATCCAGATATGTTTGAGCAGGTCTGTGCGTGAGCTGAAGCGCGCCAGCCCGATTAGCGCAACCGCCAGCAACACCAGGCTGAACAACAAAAAGGTGTTCTTCGTGCCAATGGCGGGAATTGTCACCAGTGTAGGCAGGAAGGTGCCGATGAACGACCCCAACGTGGAGATGGCATAGATCTGCCCGGAGGTTTGCCCGGCGCGGGCAGTGTCATCCACCAGCAGGCGGATAACATAAGGTGAGATGGTGCCCAGTAAGGTGATCGGCACAATGAACAGGACCAGCACCGCAATGAACGAAGCCCCAAGGATGCCCACTTGCAGGGCGTCAAAGGCTGTGGCGGCTGCGCGTAGCACCGGGCTGGCGATGTAAGGGACGAGCCCCAAGGTGAAAGCGCCCCATGCCAAAATGCGATACATGGCTGCGGGCGAGGGGTTGGCATCGGCCCACTTGCCGCCGAGGAAATAACCGAACGTCAGGTAAATGAGAATCAACCCGATGATGCTGGCCCAAACGATATTGCTGGTGCCGAACACATTGCCGATCAGGCGCCCTGCCGCGAGTTCGGCGGCCAGCGTGGTCATGCCAGAGATGAAAACGGTAAAGAGAAGATATTTTTTCATGGTGTCGTGGGGGGATTATACCGTTGACCGGCAATGTTATACTTTTGCGATCCAAGGAGTCTTATGTATATCTCAAAACTATATCGGGAAGAAGACCGCGCAACGATCGTGGAATTCCTTAGACAGAATGAGTTTGCCGTATTGGTTTCCTACGATGGCGGCAAGCCAGTTGCCAGTCATCTGTTGATGGAAGTGGTGGATGCAGGAGAGACCTTGTTGGTCAACGGGCACATGTCGAAGGCCAACCCGCTGTGGAAGACCTTCGCTCAGACTCCCGAGGTCCTGCTCATCTTTCAGGGGCCGCATACCTACATCTCGCCGACCTGGTACAACCACGTCAATGTGCCCACCTGGAACTATCAAGCCGTGCATTTGTACGGCACGCCACGGATTGTGACCGACCATGAGGAATACAAGGCCATGCTTTCACGACTGGTGGCGCGGCATGAGGCTGGTACATCTTATCGGCTGGAGGGGTTGGACCCGGAGTATGTGGTGGATCACATGCGTGGGACGGTGGGCTTTCAGGTCACGGTCACGCGCATTGAGGCGAACTACAAGCTCAGCCAGAACCGGGACGACGAAGACCATCACAATATCATCCAAAAGCTGCACGCACGCAACGATGAAATGTCGCACCAGGTGGCGGAGGCGATGGCGCGCAAGCGCCCGTAAACGCCGGGCGGCGGGGGATTGTATGGTAAAATCTCGCCCGCCATGATCGAACCGGATGAACTGCCCGAAGTTGAACTGTCACAGGTGACGAACATCGCTCACGCTGATGTGCAATCGATCCGCGCGGAATTGGTGCGCATGCACCAGGCCGATGCCGAGATCATCCAGGCCGAAGAAGTGGAACTGCAGAACAGCGCCGCGGCGAACGTCAAAGCTGGAAAGTTCGTGGCGCATCAATCGGCGGTGGGGGCGCTCAGTGCGGGTGAAGTTGTCGCTGAAGAGGCGGCGGTAGGCCTGCTTCAGGCAGAGAAAGCGTCTGTAAGCGGGTATACAGGCCTGGTCGTGGCGGGTAGCGCAGATGTCCAGCATGGGATGACCGGTCTGGTCATCGGGCGTGATGTGCATGTGTCCGAGTCGCGCATGGCCCTCTTGCTGGCGCGCAACGTGAACGGTAACGTGACCACCCTGTTCAATACGCGTGATGCCTTGATCATTGGGCTGGTGAGTGGCCTGTTCTCGGGCCTGATGCTGTTGCTTGGACGCTTGTTGTTCAAGCGGAACTAGAATGTAGTGCGATGCGGTACGCTGTACCGGCATCGTTTACAGAAATTCATTTCATAGAGCGAAGGTAACCGCGCGATCGCGGTGAGAGGCGCTCGAGGAGTAACGATGGAGAAAGTTGTATTAAAGGCCAGCAAACGTGACGTGGTTGGCAAGCAGGTGAAGGCTTTGCGCCGTGAAGGCAAGCTGCCTGCCGTGATCTATGGTCGTCACACCGATCCGATCAATATCAACCTGGAAGCCCACACGGCTGCGATGGCGCTGGCGAAGACCACATCTTCCAGCCTGGTGACCATTGACGTGGAAGGCACCGAGCATCTGGCGTTGGTGCGCGAGAAGCAGCGCGATTTCATCAAGAACCGCCTGCTGCACGTGGACTTTTTGGCCGTTTCACTGACCGAAAAACTGCGCACGTTCGTGCCAGTGCGTTTCGTAGGTGTCTCCGGTGCGGTGAAGGATTACAACGCTGTGCTGGTGCATAACCTGGAAGAACTCGAAGTGGAGTGTTTGCCCACCGACCTGCCGGAGCGCATCGAGGTCGATATCTCCGTTCTGTCCCGCCCGGGCGAGGGCATCCGCCTGCACGATGTGCACGTGTCGGACAAGGTCCGCTTGTTGGGCGATGGCGACCAGATGGTGGCCGTGGCGACCTTCGCCAAGGTGGAAGAAGCTGGCACGGGTGTCCCCGGTGCCGAAGGCGCAACCCCGTCTGCGACCGAGCCCGAACTCTCTGTGGAGCGCGGCAAGAAGGAAGAAGAAGCCGCCGAGAAGAAGAAGTAAGGCAGCTTTGCCCGAATATAAAAATGACCGTCACTTTGAAGGTGACGGTCATTTTTCATTTAGAAGCCCAGCACGTTCAGAAAGTCCACGGTCATGCGAGCGGTGGCACCCCATAGCAGTTCGCCATCATAGGGATGATAGGCGATAAGACTCCGCTTCCGCCCGAACATTTCGAACTGCCACCGGTTCGAGGAATTGGCCAGCCACCCCAGCGGAATCGTGAACACACGCGCCACTTCATGTTCACCCACCCGAAAGACCGTGGGCCATTGAATAACGCCCACCACCGGCGTGACCCGAAATTTGGAAATGGTGATCATGTTCGTCAGCCGCCCCAACACACGGACGTGTGCGGGGTTCAAGCCGATCTCCTCTTCCGCCTCGCGCAGGGCGGTTTGCTCGGGCGTGGTTTCGCCTTCATCACAGGCACCGCCGGGGAAAGAGACCTGCCCCTTATGCGATTCGACCTTGTCCGTGCGGCGGGTGTAGAGGATGT
>CAZJMZ010000085.1:0-11695 GCA_964547115.1 uncultured Anaerolinea sp.
GTGCGCTCTGGGTTCCGCGCCCGAATCTCTCCGTGGCTGCTGCGGCGTGGATCTACGCAGGTGGAGCACATCACACCAGCTTCAGCTACTCGCTCACCACGGAACACCTGCAAGACTTTGCAGATATGGCTGGCATCGAATTCCTCGTCATTGACGAGAACACCCGCGTGCAGGAATTCCGCGAGAAACTGCGCTGGAACGACCTGTACTATCACTTGAATAAAGGTCTGTAAGCAGGATATAAGCTGCTCCTGCCTATCCACTCCCCTGCTTGTTCGTGGCAGGGGAGTTTGCTTTTGAAACTACTTGAAGCTTGAAGATTGCAATATCAACTCCCCGGGGCGACAGTTCAATCCTTTCGCAAGCGCACAAATACCCCCGCACCAACAAATCCCAAAAACAACCCACTGACCGATGCGCCCCAAGCCACAAAGTTCAACAACAGTGTGGACTCGAGCAAGTGCAGCACCATCAGCAACGGCAGGGCAAAGCCCAGGAGTAACAGGAGCAGGCCCAGGCTGAGCAGGAAGCGCGGATCCGGCGTCATGGCTGGTACAACCAACAAGCCACGAAATGATTCGGTTCGGGCTCAAAGTCAGGGGGTTCGGTCTCGTTGCACAGGCCTGCAATGGCACGCGCACACCGCGGATGAAAACGGCACCCCTTGGGCGGGTTCACCAGGCTTGGCGGCTCACCAGGCGGCACCTCTTTGAACGAATCCGCATTGCGCGCATCGGGGTCGGAGGTGGCGGCCAGCAGCGCCAGTGTATATGGGTGCAGGGGATTTTCAAGCAGGCGGCGGGTTTCGGCTTTTTCGATCAGGTTGCCCGCATACATCACAAAAATGCGCGCCGAAAAATATTTCACGGTCGAAAGATCGTGCGTGATGTAGATCACCGACAGGCCATGCGACTCCTGCAGGGCGCGCATGAGTTTGAGGATCTCCACCCGCACGGAGGCATCGAGCATCGAGACCGGCTCATCGGCCACGATCAACTTTGGCTCACGCAACATCGCGCGTGCGATCACAATGCGTTGCTGCTGCCCACCACTTAACATGTGCGGGAACTTCGGCAGAAAATCCTCCACCGGGTGCAGCTTCACCTCCGTCATCACTTTATGGATGCGGGCGAGCCGGGTTTGCTTATCGGTCAGGCCGCTGATGATGAGAGGTTCCTCCAGGATCTTCTGCACGGTCATGAACGGCGGCAGCGCGCCATACGGGTCCTGTTGCACATACCCGATCTTGAAGCGGAACCGGCGCAACGCATCCCCATGCATACCTGAAAGCGACTCGCCATCGAACAGCACTTCGCCGCTGGTGGGGATGTTCAGCCCCAGGATCGTTTTCATCAGACTGGACTTGCCGCAGCCCGACTCACCCACAACTGCCACGGTCTCCCCTTCCGCCATTTCAAAGCTGACGCCATCCACCGCCTTGACATAGCCCGCATGCCCAAAGCCGAACCGCCGCAACTCATACCAGACATGCAGGTCGTGGACGACAAGCAGGGGTTCAGCGGCGCTCACATTTAATTGGTCCATAATAGCCTCTCGTGGTGCGGTGATCATGTATTGCTCCTCGGTGTGCCTGTGATGGTCACTTTATTTTCTTTGCTCGGTCGCGGACCCGAAGCCGGTTTGCAGACCTTTCAAACATTCCATCATGCCGAGATGTCTGCAATCGTGCGTGAGAAAGACCAGCAGATTCAAACGCACCAGTTCGATCTGTTTGCGCAACTCATCATCCACACCTTCGAAGGTGGGATAGGTGCGGTCCAATGATTCGACGAATTGCTCCACGGCCTCATAGGCTTCGCGCAGGTAGGCCAGCAATGCTTCCTTATCCGGCAGGGGCAGGTTCGCGGCGACTTCATCGCTCAGGCCGGTACCCACAGTCTCTTGCAGGTCATCGGGAAAGCCCCAACGTTTGGCCAGCCGCTGTTTTTCCCACAACTCCACACCATCGCCATACTCGGGCACGAACTGTGGGTTGTGTTTGAGAATGGCTGCCTTGAGCATGTCTGATTCGCGGGCCAGGTGCCAGAGATGAAAGCCAATGGACGTGCCATAGCCGGATGGCTTCCATTTCAACTGAGGTTCGGTCATACTTTCCGCCAGGTCCAGCACAACCCGGTGGATCGCCTTGAATTGGTGATGAAGATCATAAAAAGCGGGTGTGGGCATGGGGTTTCCCTCGGCATCCAGAGATGATGTCACCGTGGCGGTTTACGCGTGCAGCCAACATTTGACCTTGCGGTCATTCTTGGTGAAGACCGGCGGCTCTTCGTTGCACTTCTCGAATCGGAACGGACAACGCGCCGCAAAGCGACAGCCCGTGGGCGGGTTCAACAAACTGGGCGGCTGGCCGGTGATGAACATGGGGTCTGATTCGCTGCGCAGGCGTGGGACACTGGCCATGAGCATTTGCGAATACGGGTGCAGGGGCGCGGGAAAGAAATCGCGGGCGTGGCCGGTCTCCACGATCTGCCCGGCGTACATAATAGCCACTTCGTCGGCCAGTTCGCTGGAGGTGGCAATATCATGTGTGATCAGGATGAACGACATGCCCAACTCATGTTTGAGACGTTTGAGCACGTTCATGATGTTGGCTTGGGTGAGCAGGTCGAGGGCTGAGGTAGGCTCATCGAGCACGATCAGGCTCGGGCTGGTGACGAGCGCCATCGCCAGCGCCACGCGCTGGCGCATCCCGCCGCTGAGTTCAAAGGGATAGCGGTCCACAAAATCCTGCGGTACGCCCACATGCTGGAACATCTTTTGCACCAGCGCCAGCGCCCCGGCTTTATCGAGGCCCAAATGCACCAGCGCCGGTTCGGCCACCTGCTCCCCCACCCGCAGCACCGGGTTAAGCGAGTTCATGGCAGCCTGCGGCACCAAAGACATGGCCAGCCAGCGCACGTTCTGACGATATTCTTCATCATCGAAGGCCATGACGTCATTGCCCTGCAAATAGACCTTGCCACCGTAACGCTCCACATTGCGTGGCAATAGGCGCAGGATGGCCTTGGCCAGCGAACTTTTGCCGCAGCCCGATTCGCCGAGGATGACCACGGCGCGATTGGAGTCGAGTTCAAAGTCCACGCCGTCCACGGCTTGCACGGCGCCGTTGCGGGTTTTGAAATGCAGGGTGAGTTGTTCGATCTTGAGCAGGGGTTGGGCAGTGGTGGTCATGCGTCTCTCAGCCTTGGGTTGAAGATACGGTCGAGCACGAATCCAAGCATGGCAAAGGCCAGGCCGGTGAGCAGTAACAGCGAAGCCGGTTCAAGCACCCAGTAGAACTGGTTCTGGAACAACGCGCCGTTGGCGATGGCATCGGTGATGACCTTGCCCCAGGTGGGCAGGACAGGGTCACCCAACCCAAGCACCGCCAGCGAGGCCTCCAGAAATACATAGGAGGGGATCAACGTTACCAGTTGAGGAATCAACAGTGGGATAATGCGCGGGATGAGATAGAACATGATGATGCGCATATTTCCGGCGCCATAAGCCCGGGCGGCTTCGATATAGGGCGCTTCTTTTACCTGCAGAAAAACTGCGCGATAGGTAATGATGGCACCGCCGAAGATGCCCAGCAAAATGGTCACCCCCAAAATGACCCAGATGCTGCGTGAGTAGAATGCACCGACCATGATGAGGATGGACAGGAACGGCAGTACCAGGTTGATCTCGGTCACACGCTGGATGATGTTATCGAGCCAGCCGCCATACCAGACCCCGATGGCAGCGATGAGCATGGTGGTGACGGTGGTGCCGAGCGCGGCCAGCAAACCGAACGATAAGGCGATGGGTGTACCCCACAACAACGCGACCCCGATATCGCGGCGTTGGTGGTCGGTGCCTGCCCAGCCCGCCACCTGACCATAGATCACGAATTCAGCCTGCAGGTCCGACTCCTTTTCGAAGGTCAGCGTTTTGAGGGTGAGGGTGTATCGTCCTTTGACGGGCGTGGTGGAAGCAGATTCGGGGTTGAGAAAAATTCCCTCGCGTGGGACCAGCCCCTTCAGTCGGCGGGTGAGGCGGGTGTCTTGTGAGAAGATGTAGGTCTGGGTGTGGTCCACGCTGAAATCGGCGATGCGTACATCCCGGCCATCGGGTGTTTGCAAGGTGACAGAGACGTAGGGATTCTTTTCGGCAAAGGTCGCGTTGAAGTACAGCGAAAGTTCCTGCGGAAAAGAATCGAAGGAGTAGTCGAACGGGATGGTCACAGTGATCTCGCGCCCACTCCCGGTCTCTTTGATTTCACGCGGCAGGTCAGCGGTCTTGAGGATGACCGTTTCAGGAAGTTTTTCACGGCGAAAGTAATTGACCCAGGTGGGCTGGGCGGTGACCGGGTTTTGGTACCACACATCCTGTCCGCCACGCCACAGCCGGATGGCTTCATCGTAGGGAATGGAGATCATGGTATAGAGGGAGACCGCTATGAGAAAGAGCACGATCAATGCACCGCCAATGGCGGATGGGTATTGCGCGATTTCGCGCAGGCTGCTGGTAAGGCGGTTCATTTCAGTTCCCACTCCCCACTTTGACGCGCGGGTCAACCAGGGCATAGATGAAATCGAGCAGGAAGACCGTGAGCGCCAGCAGGTAGGCAAAGATGACCACCGAGCCAACGATCACTGGTGTTTCGTATGCACCAATGGCCTGCACAATGGTGCCACCCAGCCCCGGCCAGTTGAACACCGATTCAAGGATCGGCGCGCCCTGCCAGAGCGAGATGAGGGTAAGCGCAAACGTGGAGATGATGTTCGGCAGGGTGGGCCGCAGGATATACCGGCTTTCGAGCGCGCGATCGCTCAACCCCTTGGCCTTGGCCATATCCACATAATCTTCGCTGGAATAAATGAGGAAGAATGTGCGCCAGTTATAAATGTTGAGGAAGATGGTGCTGAGCGTGATGGCCAGCACCGGCAGAATCATATGCTCGAGCAGGCTCACCAGGTAATCAAAACTGTTCTCGGGCGGCGGAGCCGACACCATGCCGCCATATGGCAACACGCGCAACGCCGCGGCAAAAATAACGATGAGGAAAATTCCATAGAACCAGCCCGGCGCAGAGCCCGAAGGCGCCAGCGAGACGATCAATTTATCGAGCCAGTTGCCATAACTGCGCGAGAGCGCCAGCGCCATATATATGCTGGCAAAGAACAGCAGGATGTTGGAGGTGGCAAACAACAACAAGGTGGAGGGCAGGCGTTCGAGCATGATGTTACGAACCTGCTTCGAGCCTGAGTCACTGGTCATGTTCTGGGTCCAGCCCAGGTTGAGCGTGAGCGCATTCTTCAAGAAACGAAAACTGCGCACAGCGAATGGTTGGTCGAGCCCGGCGCGTTTCTCGCGCAAGGCCACGGTCTCAGCGATGCGCTGGTTGCGCTCTTCATTGCTCAAGACCTTGAAAGACGGATTGTTCATGGCCTGTTGTTGCACATCCTCACGGATCTGCGCCCGCAGGATCTCATCCACATAGCCGCCCATATTGGCGATCAGGATCGTAAGATACACCCCCACCACCACGGTGACGAACAACGTCAAAATGCGGACCAGGACATACCGCATCACACGCAACATGGAACTGCCACGCTTACGATCAGGCTTTGCCTGCGGGACAGCGGACTCTGGCTGAAGGGTTAACTCGGCCATGCGATCCTCCTCACTGGAATCAGGGAGGGATGCCCCGGCCCTGCCTGCGCCGGAGCATCCCCATGAGTTGACGAAACTACTTGCTCGTCACGAACTCGAACGAGGCAAACGACGGCACACTCACCACTGAGGGCACCACCACCACTTCGATCTTGTTCGAACCAGCCTCCAGTTTGGAGGTCACGTCGGAACTGAGCGTTACTTGATAGTGACCATCCTCGAGCGCTTCGGCCGAGCCCGTGCCCACCAGCGCGCCGGTGGCATCGAAGAGCAGGTACTTCACGTCGCTCAAGTCGGCGTTGGCATACGGTTCACCCTTATAGGTAATGAACACATCGAACAGTGCTTCGGTACCGGCTTGCACCTGCCCGGCGCCGTCCACTTCCACTTCAGCGATCCTGGCGCCGCCGAAACGGCTCCACTTGGCGGCGTTATCGGGGTAGGCTTCATAGCGGCTGAGAGTCATGGTCTGTTCGACCGGGAAGACCTTATCCAATACGAATGGGCCGGTGTTCACCCAGAAGTGATTGTGGTCACCGTAGAATTTGGCCAGGTTATCGTAGCGCGCCTTGGCTTCATCTGCAGTGATGTATTGGCCAAGCGTGGCGGCATACGGGATGAAACTTTCGGCATCGGCCTGATCGAGATACTTCTTGAGGATCTCCAGGCTTGGGCCGCTGATAAAGTTCATCCACTCCACGGAGAGCGCACCAGCCTTATCGGTGGAGAACGCCAGTTCCTTGTTCTCTTCGGCCAGGTAGCCAACGGCAATGGTGTGCCAGGGAGCTTCACCATAAGCGTACTGCGGCCACCAGGTGGGATTGGGATACAGGCCAAAACCCGAGACGAGGGTTTCCGCATCCAGTTGATAGGCGTCATCGTAGGTTTCGATCACCAGCGGGCTGGTGGAAATGATACGCACGCCCTTGAAGTGGTCAAGGAAGCCTTTTGTAGAGGCCACTGTGGCCTCATCGTAGATCGGGCTATCTTCCTTGGCCTGGTCGAATACCTGGATCATGTTCATCACAAAGTCCGCGGCGCTCAAGGGGCTGCCATCGTGCCAGGTGACGGTATCGAACAGATCGCCAGGGTAATAGACCGTGACCTTGGTCTTGGCGGTCAGGCCATCAGGGAACTGTTCACCAGCAGTAATAAACTTCTGATTCTTGGCATCCCAATCCACCCAGGCATCGGCCGGGACGGATATCTGCGGCTGGAAGGACAGGTCCACCCAATCGAGGGATTTGCCCATCGGCAGACCTTCCTGGCCCACCACTTCGGCGCGTTCGAGGCGCTGCGGCCATGCCAGGCCGGTGTATGGGTCAGAGATCACACCGTTATCGCTGGTACCGCGCTGAGGCATCGAGTCATAGATCCAGTTCGAGCCAGAGATCGGGTTCCACGGGTCGACCAAAATACCGGGTTGGGCGATGCGGGCAACGCCGCCTTCCGTGTCATTGAAACGGATGGTTTGTCCCCAAATCGCCGAACCCTGAGTGCCGCCCGCCAGGTCTGAAGCGACGCTCAAATTGCTGATACGCGGCGAGAAGGCGGCTTCATCCACAACAAAGATACGCACTGAGTTTTCCATTGAGAGG
The DNA here is from genome assembly GCA_964547115.1 of uncultured Anaerolinea sp. Lineage (GTDB taxonomy): Bacteria > Chloroflexota > Anaerolineae > Anaerolineales > Villigracilaceae > Defluviilinea. The sequence continues at coordinate 7,257 of CAZJMZ010000085.1, forward strand.
CGCAGAGCCTTTTCGAACAACTGACGGCGTTCATCAAGCGATTTGAAGTTGTTGCCTTCGAGGGCCAGTGCGGCGGCATCGAACTCAGCCGTTGGAGTATAGGATTGGTAGATCGGGCTGGGGCCGGCACGGGGTGTGTAGTAACCACTGAAATTTGTGCCTTCATCGCGCACGATCTGCGGGTTGATATTGCCGGCCGTGTAAAAGTGCCACAGACCTTCAGCCGGGTCGCTTTGGCCCCAGATCGGCGAAGCCTCACTGCGGGTCTTGTACTGGCGATCCACGGTAAAGCCCAGGCTCTCCAACTGATTGGAAAAGTAATCACCGATCGGGCGGCGGTTATCTTCAACACGAATGAGCCCGATCAAAACAACCGGCTCGCCGTTGAAGGTCCACTTGCCATCCACCTTGGTGGCACCGAGGGCTTCCATGCGCTCGGTAATGACCTGTTCGCCCTTTTCCATATTGAAGCCATACTTGGCTTCCAGTTCACGGGCAATATCGGCATAACGGGCATAGTCAGGGAACACGGTGGTGAGGGAGGTGAACTTGGCGATCGCCAGACCTTTGTAGATCTCCTGCACCACATAATTGCGGTCAATGATGTAGTTCATCGCCTCGCGGAATTGCGGGTCTACGAAGGGATTGAACTTGCCGCTGGTAAAGGTGGCCGGGTTGAACATCAGACTGTTATTTGAACCCACCAGCTGGGCCGAGGTCAGATTGGGTGAGTTCTTTAACGACTCATACACAGGCGCTTCAGCCACTGTGTAGGCGTAAATATCGATATCACCCGCGTTCAACTGCGAGACGGCCTGCTCGGCGGAATCCTGCTTGGTGAAGACCACCTGGTCCACCCAGGCGCCGGTGCGGGTGACAGGCGGTTCAGTGGGCGCGGCGGTGGGAGCCTCGGTCGGCGCCGCGGTGGCCTCGGCGGGTTGCTCGGTCGTTTGCGCGGGCGGTTCGGTGGCCGTGGCCGCGGGCGCGCAGGCTGCGAGTACCAGGCTTGCCAGCACCAACAGGCTCAATAGGGAATACAATCTTTTCATGCTCTTCTCTCCTTGGAAGTGAAATGGTTTGGGTCACAACACAGGCATGGTCAAGGACATGGCTTCAGGGCACCTCCTGCGGGTTCGCTAAAAACGGTGCGAGGCGGAAACCAGGTTGCGTAGCCCTGGAGTCCGCCTCAACAACCTTGTTTGCTTTCGGTGAGGAGATCGTGAAAGCAAATCAATCTGGCCCCATCATACGAACCGCAGCCCAAATGAGCATCCGCCTGAGAGTGTGTTTAACCTCCCCCTGCAAGATGCTTCAAAGCGCCCGCCACTGGCGTGCTACCACCACCCCCACAGCCTCGGCGGGTTGCGGAAAAACCCCTCCTCGGAGGGATATTGCAATCCCCTCCCCGCCGAATACAATGAAGCCCTCTTGGACTATACTTATGAATGTGAGATCTCGACTCGCCCGCCTGTTCGGATTCATTCTCGCGTTGACGCTCACCGCCTGCGCTGGCGGAGTCACGCCTCAAGCCACGCCCCAGCCTGCTTCAGCGCCGGACAGCCGTCCCGTAGTTCCGAGCCGTGATCTGCAAACTTCCCTGCCGCAGGTGTGTGAATGCGTCCTGCGCTTCGATCATCTGGGCATCGAGCAGGGGCTGTCGCAGAGTTCGGTCTATGTCAGTTTTCAAGACAGCCGCGGCTTTCTGTGGTTCGGCACGCAAGATGGCCTCAACCGCTACGATGGCTACTCGTTCAAGGTCTTCAAACCTGATCTCGATGTGCCTGAAAGCCTCAGCGATCGCTGGGTCACTTCCATTGTCGAAGACGCCACCGGGCAGCTATGGGTCGGCACGCTGCATGGCGGGCTGAACCGCTACGACCCTTTTACCGAAAGCTTCACGCACTTCACTCACGATCCGCAGAACCCGAACAGCCTGAACAACAACCATGTCAACATGCTGTACTATGACCGGCAGGGAAATCTCTGGGTAGGCACACCCGACGGTCTGGACCGGTATGACCCGGCCCTCAACGGCTTTGCACATTACCTGGCTACCGCTTCTGAGCCCGAGAATATGAACAAGAACAAGATCACCGCCATGTGGCAGGACAAGCGCGGAGACTACTGGCTCGGCACATCTGGCAGCGGCTTGAAAAAGTTCGACCCGCAAAATAACACTTTCACAGCCTCGTACCAAAGCAACCCCGAAAATCCCGGCACGCTCAGCCTTGATTACGTCACCGCACTTGCGGAGGATTCAAACTCGATCTTGTGGGTGGGCACGCGCAACGGGTTGAACCGCTTCGACCCCAGCACCGGGCATTTCGACCGCTTCCTGCGCCAGGAGGAGGGGCTGCCCGGCCCCCAGCCCGACGATACTGCGGAAACTGAGAACAACGCCGCGCAAAACACGATCAACAGCCTCACCAGCAACGTCATACGCACCTTGCTGTTCGACAGCACTGGCAATCTGTGGGTGGGCACCGCCAACGGATTGAACCGCTTCAAGCAGGGCCTCGGCTTTGTGCAATATTTCAACGACCCGGCTTTTTCCCGCAGTTTGAGCGAGAACAAGGTCATTTCACTATATGAAGACCGGAGTGGCATTTTATGGATCGGCACCGAGGGCGGCGGCGTGAACATCTATGACCGCCAACGCGACCTGTTTGCCTACTATCGCCACGATCCCAACAATTCCAACTCGCTGCCTGATAATTTGATCTTCCCCATCTTTGTCGATTCGCAGGGCTATGCATGGCTGGGTACACAAGGCAACGGCTTGAGCCGGTATTCCAGGCTCAACAACCAATTCGTCAACTTCAGCCATGACCCGCGCGACCCCACCAGCCTCGGTTCCAACGACGTCTCGGCGATCTACGAAGACCGGACTGGGACGCTCTGGGTGGGCACGTATGATGGTTTGAGCCGGTTTGACCGGGCCACCTCCACATTCACGCGCTTCCGCCGCGACCCCAAAGAACCCCGCAGCCTCAGTTCCAACATCATCTATGACCTCTTTGTGGACAGCCAGGATCGGCTCTGGGTGGGTACGAGCGCCGGTCTGGACCGTTTCAACCCGGCCACCAACCAATTCATCCACTATACTCATCGCGCCGCCGACGAACATTCCCTAAGCAGCGGCACAGTCTCGGCAATCGCTGAAGACCGGCAGGGGCAGTTATGGGTGGGCACGTTCGATAACGGGCTCAACCGGTTCGACCCCAGCACCGGCCTCTTCACCCACTACCAATATGACCCACAGAGCAGGACCAGCCTCACCAACAACGCCATCCTATCCATTTACCAGGATTCAAAAGGCCGGCTTTGGATCGGCACCCTGGGCGGGGGGCTCAACCTGTATGACTTTGAAACTGACACGTTCAGTTCCTATATCGAAAAAGATGGGCTGGCCAACGGCGTGGTCTATGGCATCCTTGAGGATGAAAGCGGTGATCTCTGGCTAAGCACCAACTTCGGTCTTTCCCGCTTCGACCCTGAGACGGAGGTCTTCCGCAATTTCGATGTGGGCGATGGCCTGCAGAGCAATGAGTTCAACTCGAACGCCTTTGCCAGCGGCAAATTTGGCGAGTTCTATTTCGGCGGGGTGAACGGGTTGACCGTCTTCGAACCAGAGATGATCACCGATAACCCCTACACACCTCCGGTGGTGCTCACCTCGCTTTCCGAGGATGATCAGCCGCTGGCCATTGCATCCAGTGTGGCAACGTTGCAAGCCATCACGTTGAAATGGCCGCAGAACTCGCTGGAGTTCGATTTTGCCGCGCTGGGTTTCAGCGAGCCGGAAAAAAATCAATATGCGTATTTGTTGGAAAACTTCGACACCAACTGGCACTTCATCGGCACCAAACGCAGCGGGCGCTACACCAACCTGCCCGGCGGCGAGTATACGCTGCTCTTGAAAGCCGCCAACAGCGACGGCGTCTGGAGCGAGACGCCCACCCGCATCGCGGTCACCGTCATCCCGCCATTCTGGCAGACCAACTGGTTCCGTGGCCTGCTGTTCGTTACAGTGCTGGTCGTGGCGGCGGGCGGGTTCCGGCTGCGTACCCGCGCCATTCAGGAACGCAACCGCGCACTCGAAACCCTGGTGACCCAACGCACCCAGGCCCTGGAGGAACGCAGCCAGGAGATGGCCGCGCTTTATCAGGCCGATGAGCGCATCCTGCGCAATGTCAGCCTGAACCAGGTCTACCAGACGCTGGTGGATGTAGCCGTGGACATGCTGCACGCCGACCGGAGCGTGGTCTTTGCCTGGGACGAGAAGCAGACCAGGGTGTTACCGCGCGTCAGTCACGGGTATGCGCCTGAAACGCTCAAGGTGATGGAGTTCGGCAAAGGTGAGGGCAACGTGGGCAAGGTGCTCGCCACCGGCAAACCCATCATTGCGCGCGAACTTGATGAAGACTCAATGCGGCCCG
>CAZJMZ010000086.1:0-11601 GCA_964547115.1 uncultured Anaerolinea sp.
TCGACCTCAAAGGCAAGCGTGTCTTCATGCGTGTGGATTTCAACGTCCCGATGGCCGAAGGCAAAGTGACCGACGACAAGCGCATCAAAGCCGCCCTGCCGACCATTCAATATTGTCTGGATCAGGGAGCCTCACTGCTCCTCGCGAGTCATCTGGGACGCCCCAAAGGCGGCGCAGACCCGGAATTCAGCCTGCGCGCCGCTTCGGAAGTTTTATCTGCCCTGTTGAATCGTCCTGTGATCATGGCCCCTGATTGTGTCGGGCCGGAGGTGGAAGCCATCGCCAATTCCCTCAAGCCCGGCGACGTGGTAATGCTCGAGAACACCCGCTTCCACAAAGGCGAAGAGAAGAACGATCTCGACCTTGCCAAACAAATGGCCGCGCTTGCTGATGTATTCGTCAACGATGCATTCGGGTCAGCGCACCGCGCGCACTCCTCCACCGAAGGGATCGCGCGCTTTCTGCCTGCCGTCTCCGGCTTCCTGATGGAACAGGAATTGGAGTATCTTGGCAAAGCCGTTGCCAACCCTGAACATCCCTATATCGCCATCCTGGGCGGCGCGAAGATCAGCGATAAGATCCTCGTGGTGGAGACGCTCGCTGCCAAATGCGACAAACTCATCATCGGCGGCGGCATGGCCAATACGTTCCTCGCTGCACAAGGCCTGAATATGCAAGACAGCCTCGTCGAAGCGGAGTCGATCGAGACCGCCAAGACCCTGCTTGGCAAACTGGGCGATAAACTCGTCCTGCCGATGGATGCGGTCATTGCCGACAAGTTCGATGCTGAAGCCAATTCTCAGGTTGTGGATGTGAACGCCATCCCTGCCGGTTGGCGCATGCTGGATGTGGGGCCGAAAACCGTCAGGTTGTATCAAGCCACTTTGGATGGAGCCAAATTGATCGTTTGGAATGGACCCGTAGGCGTCTTCGAAATGCCGAAGTTCGCCGAAGGGACGTTCGCACTTGCGAAGATGATGGCTGAATCCAAGGCGGTCACGGTGATCGGCGGCGGCGATTCGGCCAGTGCCGTCAAGAAGGCGGGCGTGGCCAAGCAGATGACCCACGTCTCCACCGGCGGCGGCGCTTCGCTGGAATTCCTGGAGGGCAAGGAACTACCCGGCGTTGCAGCGTTGAACGACAAATAAGCGCATTGCACCCGAGTTTTTCGTAGCGCAAGAGCAATCTTGCGCTACTTTTTTGTGCGCTATAATCGGGCATATTCACACGGAGCCTATGCATGTCGTTTACAGTCGGTGAAAACATCGGACCCTATCAGATCGTGGAAAAACTGGGCCAGGGCGGAATGGCAACGGTCTACAAAGCCTATCATGCCAACCTGGACCGGTATGTGGCGCTCAAGGCGTTGCACCCGGCGTTCAACGGGGATACCTCGTTCGCGTCCCGCTTTCAGCGGGAGGCACGGGTGGTGGCCAGGTTGGAACACCCGAACATTGTGCCGGTGTACGATTATGCCGAACATGCCGGGCGACCGTACCTGGTGATGAAGTTCATCGAAGGCGATACGCTCAAGGCGCGGCTCGATCAGGGACCATTGAATTCGACTGAGATCAGCAGAATCGTGGACGCGGTCGGTTCGGCACTGGGCTATGCCCACAAACAGGGAGTGCTGCACCGGGATATCAAGCCTTCGAACGTGTTGTTAGCCAATGATGGTCAGATCTACCTGGCAGATTTTGGCCTGGCCCGCATGGCGCAATCAGGCGAATCGACCTTATCCTCTGACATGATCATGGGCACCCCACAATACATCTCGCCGGAACAGGCAATGGGGAAAGCAGACCTCGACCAGCGCACCGACCTGTATTCCTTTGGGGTGATGCTGTATGAAATGGTGGTTGGCCGGGTACCGTTCAATGCGGATACACCGTTCTCGATCATCCATGACCATATTTATTCACCGCTGCCTCTGCCGCATGTGGTCAACCCGAATGTGCCACAACAGGTGGAGAGGGTGCTGCTTAAGTCGCTGGCCAAGGAACGCACCGACCGCTATGAGGATGCCCTGGTCTTGATCGATGCCTTCAAACAGGCGTGGGCCGATGCAGGCGTGCCGATGCGCGGCACCGAGGCCAGGGTGTCGCATGCCATGAAGGCGGTCGAAATTCCGCCTCCCACTGAAAAAATCACCGTGGTCAACGGGGTACCAGCAGCACCAACCAGGGTGGCTGAAAAGCCGCAAGAAGCCGCGGCCAGTTCGGGGTCGGCAAAGAAGCGCTCGCCGTGGATGTGGGTCAGTGCAGGCCTGTTGGTCATCGTATGTCTTGGCGGGTTGGTTTATGCCCGGAACAATCGGCTGTTCATCCGCTTCTTTCAAAACCGGCAGAACCCGCCGGTGACAGCGCCAACGCAGCCCCTGCCGATCCAGCCGACACCACAGGCGCAACTTCAGCCCACACAATTGCCTCCACAAAACAACCAACCCCAACCTCTGGCTACCACGGTAGGCGGCGTGATCATGCCACCAGAAGTGGCAGAGATGGTAAAGCGGGCCGGAGAAAAACCCGAGGATATCAACCTGCAACTTGAGTTGGCGCTCGCTTATTGGAACGCCGGATGGAACAAGGAAGCCTATGAAACCATAGGAAACATCATCAGGCTTTCGGGCGTGGGTAACACCGAGTTCTTTATGCAAGCCGGCGATAAATTCAAGGCGCAAAAAGACGGCTGGTTACCGGCCTCTGCCTTTTATTTTCAAGCAGTACGCGCTTTTCAACTCAACGGAAAGGTGCCCTTTCAAGTTGTAGATGCCTTCCATGAAGCATTGTATAAAGGCGCCGACCGCCCTGAGGCTTCCTTGTTGGTGCCTTACGACCGGGTGATTCCGGTGGATCAGGGCATCGCACTCGTTGCCCAGGGCCGTAACGCCCTATTCATCAGCGGGCCTGCTGAGGCCACCAAACTGCTGGAGGAAGCCCGCCGCACTGTGCCAGACATGCGCGAAACACGCTTGCTTGAAGCAGAGATCATGTTGCAAAACCAACAACCAGAGCAAGCCCGGGCGATCCTTGAAGCGCTTTCTACAGACAGCTCCACGCCTGAGTGGATTCGCACGTTTGCAAAACAACTTCTCGATGGGATCAAATAATATGAAACGAACTTCGATCGTCGCTGGAAACTGGAAGATGAACAAGACCGCCGCTGAAGCACGCGAGTTGGTCACGAGCCTGCTCGGTCCGCTGGGCGGCATCACACAAGTGGAAAAAGTATTGTGCCCGCCATATCTCGCCATCCCTGCGGTGGCTGAGATGCTCAAAGGCAGCGCCATTGGCCTTGGCGCACAAAACCTGCACTGGGAGGCCAAAGGCGCCTTCACCGGCGAAGCGGCTGCGAACATGGTCAAGGAATTTTGCGGATATGTCATCATCGGCCATTCAGAACGCCGCACCTATTTCGGCGAGACCGATGCGACGGTCAACAAGAAGCTGAACGCCGCCCTCAAAGCGGACTTGACCCCCATCGTCTGCGTGGGTGAAACGCTGGACCAGTACGAATCAAAACAAACCGCCGAGGTTGTCCAGCGCCAAATCGCCGCGGGCCTCGCTGACATCGACTCTGCCAACGCCACCCGCATCGTGATCGCCTACGAACCGGTCTGGGCCATCGGCACGGGCAAAGCCTCCAGCGCAGAGAACGCCAATTACGTCCACGGAGAGGTCATTCGCCCGGCTTTGACCAAACTCTTTGGAACAGACAACGCACAAGCCATGCGCATCCAATACGGCGGCTCGGTGACGGCAGCGAACGCGGCAGAATTATTTGCCATGCCTGAGATCGATGGCGCGCTCGTCGGCGGCGCCAGCCTCAAGCCGGAGGAATTCGTCGCCATCACCAAGGCGGCGGTCAAGTAACAGACCACAAGCCGCCGGGTACAGATACGATATCTGCGCCCGGCGGTATTTTTTTGGGTATGCCGTGAATCAAATCACCGGGCTGGTCGCTTTCATGTTCATGCTGGTACCGCTGATTCTGCTTCAGCGGTTCTTGCACCGTGAAATTCAAGCGGTCTTTCTGATATTGACACGTGATGTTCGCATCACGATGATCATTTTCCAGATCATCTTTCTGCCGGGGGTATTCGTGCACGAAGCCAGTCACTTCATCATGGCCAAACTCCTGCGCGTGCCCACCGGGCGCTTTTCGATCATCCCGCAACCACTGCCCAATGGGCGCCTGCGCCTGGGTTATGTGGAAACCGCCTCCTCAGACCCAATACGCGATTCATTGATCGGCGCCGCGCCGCTTATTGTAGGGACTATTCTTGTAGCAGCCATTGCCTATTACCGGCTGGAGATGCAGTTGTTACTGGATATTTTGCGGGAGGGTCAGTTTGGTTTGTTCTGGATGGGTATTCGCGCCCTGCCTTCGATCGGCGATTTTTACCTGTGGTTCTATCTGGCTTTCGCCATCAGCAGCACCATGACCCCCTCCGAATCAGACCGGCACGCGTGGACAGACCTGGTCGTTTCGGTGGCCGTGCTCTTTGCAATGGCCTTGCTCTTCGGGGCTGGCCCGTGGATGTGGTCCACACTGGCACCGCTCATCAGCAACTTTTTGAGTTCGGTGGCGATCATCTTCGGGTTGAGCGTGGTAATCCACGTGGTGCTGGTGTTGCCTACGGCTTTGCTCCATCGGCTGTTGGTCAAGGTCACAGGGGTGGACATTGCCTGAGGCGGTGAAGCAGGCTGCAGCTTAGTCAGGAAGCGCGTCCAAGGTTCTGATGTGTTTATGCGTAGGACCAGTTGATATTAATCCAACCGCTTGACCAATCAGAGTTTGCAGTGTCTCAACGACAGTGACTTCGTCAGCGGGGCATTCCTCCAGAAACGGGGTGGTTGTAGAAAGTTCGTGCGTGAATTGTTCGCGCCGCGCGAGATCAAGTGGCACAGGGAAGTGAAACTGCGAGAGCCTGTCGTTTGTGAACGTGGTCTGGGCCAGTAAGCGAAACACGGGGCCGACATGTTGATACCCGCTACTATATTTCCAAGACGGCAATTTTGACAGAACATCCATATGAGTGACGAGCAAGGCATCCGGCACACCTGCAACCTGCAAGGCGTAGCGCGCCAGGACAGCATCAAACCAACCATAACGCACATCGCCCTGCCAGGCATTGTGCTGATTGTGCTCAGAGACCAGCGCTCGTAGTTCATCAGCTTCTGTGGGAAGCGGGCCCGGGCCGTGACGCATGGCATAAGCTCGCAGAACGCCGATCTGGAAACTTTGCGCATGAGGCTGATACTCACGCAAGAGACTTACAGCATTTTCAGCGGTGCTGCGCGACCAGGTGGTATAGGGATGAAACCCGGCCTCTGCATCGAGCAACACTCCCTGTGCCCCCTCGAACACCGCGCAGTCTGTTTCGCCCAGCCAACGCTGCAAAAGCATATCTGACACAACCAATCCAAGTTCAGCTACTTTGCGCGTGGCAGAGACCCAACCATCGATCACGGTATCATCTTCAAACACCCTCTGCATGGCGGGAGGGAGTGTCGGAGTTTGCGCCTCCTTCATCCATGCCGCCAATTGGTCCCGTTTGTAAGCACGGATGGCGAGTAGTTTACGGCGCAAGGTGACGAAGTCATACAGGTCGCGCGCAACGATGCTCAAACCTGGGTTGGTCAACGCATCCTCAACTGTTTCACCCATCCCAACCCCACAACTACCGTGGCGCTCATCGTCACGCAAGGTCTCACGAAATTGATTGGCAGCCTGATGAAATGGTGTGATGACCAGGGCTTGCTCACTGATGCGCAGCCGCCCAAAAGGGTTTACAACACCTTTGGAGACAAGCAGGTCACCTTCGACCAATAAAGCTGTGGGATGGATGACAACGTGCCGGGAAAGATATGTTTTGACACCTGGAAGAAAAGTACCCGCCCCGAATTGAGAAAAGGTGTGGTGACGCCCATCTGGCGTCACCACATTGTGCGCGGCTTGTGCCCCTCCGTTATAACGGACAACCACCCCCGCCTGCTTCTGGCGGACGAGGAAGTCTGTCAGCAACCCTTTGCCCGAATCTCCAAACCCCAGGTCAACGACGATGAAGGCACGCAAGGAAGGGATGCTCCGGATCTGGACTTATGAGAACAGGTTGGCCAGCCAGCTGCCTTTTTTCTTGCCTTCCAGCAAGACCTCGGCCAGCGGGGTCAACGCATTGAGGACATATCCCCGCCGTGACGCGGGCATTCCGGCCGCAGTCAGGAGTTGACCAAGTTCATTGATGTTGGCCACACGCCGTTCACACAGCAACATGGCTCCGGCTGAGACAAAACAGACATCGGCAGGGCCATCAAGCACCAAGACGTTATCACCCAGCAGGTCGCGCCAGCGGCGTTCACAACGCTGGGCACGGGCTTTGTCTGGAATGAGGAAGAAGGGAATGTAGGTCTTCTGCAGTTCGGCAATGACCTCTTCAAGCGGGATGTCTTCATCCAACTTGTCGCCAATGATGCCGTCTACAATATGCTTGGAAAGGGCGGGGAAAGGTGTTTCGTCACCGGTCATGAACAGGTAACCGCGTTGATTGCGCTTGACCATGCAGTCCATTTCGGTGTGGGTGGCAAGGAAGTAAAAGGCGAGATCGTAGCTTTCGCCTTCCCCGCCGCCGTGGCCTTCGAGATACGTCCAGGTCAGCCACTGGTCCATAAGTTCGGCCGTGGACTCGAATTGCCCCACCTGCAAAGGAGCTTCATCAGAGGTGGCGTTGCCGAGCGCCAGGAACAGCACCTGCGGGTCGCGGACCTGACAATCCATCAGCACCTTCATGAAGTTGGGCAATTGCTGGGTGGCCATGATCCGCGGGATCTCACCCATCGAGCCAGAGACATCGAGGGCGAAGACAATGCCGCGGGATTCAGGGTGATCGGCACCGTCACGACTCTCACGAACCTTGACACCCTTCGGGTTCATCAGGGGGTGACATTGGGTCTGTCTGAAAACCTGTTCGGCAGGGATATCTGTACGCCCTTGCAGCAAGGCTGCGTGAGCGGCGTAGCTGTAGTTACCATTACCCATGTGAGTTTCTCCTTTGTGAAGTGGAAAACGCCCGCCTAAACAAGGCAGGCGGTACAACCGATCTATGCAGGCATGACGATGGGGTTGAACTGTGGCGCACCGAAGACCGCATCTGCCAACCGGCCTAATTCCTCCCGCAGAGCCCAAGCTTTTTCGGTATTGCTGAAAGGGTCACTCATGGCCACACGCCGAAGTAAAGCCGCCAATGGAGCCGGGACGGCTGCGGGCAGGGAACCATCAACGGGGTTGCCGCCCAGAATCGAAGCGATACAGCGAGCGCTCATCACCAGGTCCACTTGCTGGGTCAGAGGGGAGCCAACGCGAAGCCCTTTGGGATAAAACGCATCACAACCGGCAGTCACATATTGCAGTCTCTGCCCGACATACCCGGAGGCACCGTAGTCGATCAGGCGAACACCGTGTTCGTTTTCTTGCACCAACAAATGCGGCGGCAGGACGGCTCCATGCACGAAGCCGGAAGCATGGATGAAAGACAAAACTTCCAGAATGCGGCGCCAGGCCCAAATGGAAGCTCGAGGCGGAATTCCGTTGGGGTACGCCCGTTGTACGGCGTCAAAGGTGTGGTGGAAGCCTGAGGCCCACCGGATGATGTTCACTCGTCTACCTGTGAAGGCGTTGGCAGTGACGGTACCATGCATCACCGGCTCAGGGAGCAGGCGGGCAAACGTTTCAGCGCCGGGAGCATCACTTTTCTGGAGGGCTTGCAACATTTCCCACTCATTATCCAGGCGGGGTGCATCAGCGGGGTCACGCAGTACTTTGAGAATAACCAACTCAGTGGGAAAGCGCGCCCGCATGCCATGATAGACATCGCAGCTACTACCGGCGCCGAGGGCCTCGGCCACAGCCCAATGGTGATCACCGAGCGAAAGCCAGGAGGCAACCGAATAATTTTGCGGTGCATTCCAGGCACGAAAGGCCTTATGAAAGGTTTCGGCAGATACGGTTGTGGATGCATCGAGCTTGATCGTGGCCCCACAATACGAACAGGTCAAGGTGCGCGCGAAACGGGAGGGCGGCTTGAGCGGGGCGTTGCATTGGGGACAGATGAGGGCATGGGCCATGACGAATCCTTCCTCAAAGCGGGTGCGGCGATGACGGCATCTCCATCTTACAACAAATTAAAAGAGCGGGCAACTCTTCCAATGGACTTGAAATATCAAGCCCGGGTTACCACATCGCCCACGCGAACCGTACCGGCCTGCACCACCCGGGCATTGACCCCGCGCAAGCGCAAGGGACTGCCTTCCTTTGAGTTGACGAACTTGTGCGCTTCGACGCCAAAGCGTTGCGAGAATTTGGCGCAGCCGGTGTGCGGCTGGGCTGAGATCTCGATGATCGCGGAACCCAAACGAAGTTGCGTGCCGGCGGGGAGGTTTTCCACGCTCAGGTCCAGGTCTACATAGAATTGGTCGCCGGCCAGCGGCCAGCGGTCTTCGCTTTGGGCGATCAGGGCAACGGCACGGGAATTCATCAGTGTGACCTGCGCTTGCAAGCTGGGAGAACGATCCGGTGTGGTTTTGCTCGGACGTTGTGTCCATGAGTCACCGACCAGCCCCACCTCCAGGTTGAGTTCACCCGCAACAACCACTTCACGTTCATCCACAGCAGGACGGCGCACGATCATTTGAATGACGCCCGCCTCCCGGGGTGATTGGCGGATATGGTCCAGGCCGGCTTCAAGTTCAGTCCTGGTGAGATGTAAAGTAGTTTCCATGGCTAAAGTCTCCTGCAGAGATTCTAACTGAAACTTCAACGACTGGAGGCATTGATATCCAAGTCGGTGATACAATCTCGGGCGAGAAACCCACATGGCACAAATTCAACTTGTCGACGTCAGTCTCAGCTACACCATCGCAGAAACCGAATTAGGGAACCGCGTCTTTCAGATGCACCACGAACGCACGCTCGAAGACCTGCCCACCAGGAACGCCAAGGCTCTCGACCAGGTGAACCTCACGATTCCCAATGGGCAAACCTTTACCGTTGTCGGCCCGTCAGGCTGCGGTAAGAGTTCCCTGCTGCGGGTGGTGGCGGGCATCGCCAAAGACCACAGCGGCCAGGTGCTGTACGATGGCGTGGACATGCGCGAGATCGAGCCCGGCGAACGTTACATCGGCATGGTCTTTCAGAATTACGCGCTGTACCCTAACTTCAACAACGAAGGCAACCTGTCGTTCTTTTTCAAGATGCACAAGGTCAGTGATGAGGAGACGCGCGCCCGCATCCAATACACGTCTGAGTTGATGGGCATCGGCTTCAACGACCTGTTGCCCCGCCAACCGGGCACGCTATCGGGCGGCGAAAAACAACGCGTGGCCATCGCCCGCGCCATCGTCCGCGCACCCAAATTATTCCTATTTGATGAACCACTTTCGAATCTCGATGCCAAATTGCGCGTGCAAACCCGCGGCGAGATCAAGAAACTGCTGCACCAGTTCGGTATCACCAGTCTCTACGTCACGCACGACCAGCAGGAAGCCATCGCGCTCGGCGACCAGATCGTGGTGATGCACGCCGGGCGCATCGAGCAGGTCGGCACCTATCAGGACTTGATGGAGAATCCGGTCAACGAATTCGTGGCAGGATTTTTAGGCCTCCCGCCGATGAACCTGCTTCAGAACGGTTCCATCTCTGGGGGAAGGTTGGTACTGGACGAAGAGGCGTTTCCACTCCCAAGCCATGTCAACCTACTGGTGCAGAACGGCCAGCAAGTGACGCTCGGCTTCCGGCGCGAAGCGGTGACCTTGTCAGCGGAGAAGCGGCCCGGAGCGACTGTGCAGCTACGGGGTGAGGTCGAAGCGTTCGAGCCCGATTATGTCACCCGCACGCAGACGGTCTACATCCGCAATGGCGCGTGGAGTTTCACCGGTCAATGTCCGCTGGAGATGAAGTTGACACTGGGACAGCCGGTGTTTGCCGAAGTAGACACAAAGCGATTGTATTTCTTTGATGGGAAAACGGGGAAACGTTTGTGAGTTAGTGACTACGCGTCAAAGGCGTTTTTCGAAAAAGCGACTCAATGGGTCGGGGGCATACTCGCCAAACGGCGGGATTTCAAGATACCCAAACCCCTGATACAACCCAATGGCCTCGGTTTGATGAATGCCGGTCTCGAGCCGCAAGGCGCGGATGTGATGCTCTCGCGCATGGGCTTCGAGATGTTCGAGCATCAACTTGGCCAACCCCAACCCACGAAATTGAGGTCGCACGAACATGCGCTTGAGTTCGCCATACTCGGTGCCGAAGAATTGCACGCCGCCACATCCAGCGGGAACACCATCCTGCCGGGTGACAAAGAAAGCTACGCCCTGCTTGATGAGCTTCTCCACGCTGTAGCCGTGACGGCTGGCCGCCGGGTAGAACGGCGCCAGATGCGACTCAAGTTCTTCGATCAACAAAATGGCATCCGGGGTATCGGGTCGCTCAGGGGTGATGATAGTTGACATAACAAAATCCTCTGATCAGAGTCAATCAACACGCTTCCAACGCGCTACCAACACCTTCACTTTGAGTCGCACCCGCGCATCTGCATCGGCCAATGCCCAAGCCGAGCGGGTGGCGCGCCGGCCATCTTGTTCAAGCACAATAAAGTCCTGCCAGTCTTCGTCCAGGTCTGCTTCCATATCACTGGGCGTATCCCAGGAGTAGGCCAGCGAAAAAAAACCTTCGCTCTCGCGCTTGAACCAACGCTCTTGTTCCGCCCGGGCAATGGCTCGCTCGGCCCCGGCATCGTGTTCCAACCCTTCGGGGATATCCTGCACACGGGTCGTCTTGCGCACTTCCCGCAGTGAGACCACTTCGATCGGCCACGAATCCAGCACAGCGCGCATATCGATCAAGGTTCCGCCGGGGGCCAGTACACGCCGCACTTCTTCCAGGGCGGGCATTTTACGTTCCGGCTCGATGCAACACAGTGACCATGCAAAGATCACCACATCGAACTGCGCATTGGCAAACGGCAGAACGGCAGCATCAATACAGGCCAGTTGCACCTTGTCCTGCAAATCGTCCGGGCGGTCCACCCGCGCAACGCGGACGGCATCCAGATCTGCATCGAAGGCGACCACGCTGTGCGGCTCGCTGGCATATTGCCAGGTGAGGCGTCCCTCGCCACAGCCCACTTCAAGCACGCGCTTTCCAGCCAGGTCGGCGCTCTGGCGTAGATATTTGATTTCGTTGCGGTCGGTATCTTTTAATAAGGTCATCTTAATACAGGTAAGGGATCAGGCGTTTGGAGGTATGCCGCCGAAGCGGCCAGATCTTTTTATACTGTTCTGCATACATCCGGTCGAGATTATTCACACGATTCACAATGGCGCCGATCAACGGCAACAACAACACCAGTCCGATCCACGAACGAAACAGGGTCGCCGCGCCTGCCGTGTACACAAACAGATACACCATCGATGGATAACGGATCCACTTGAAGGGACCTTCGAACAACAAGACCGGGTCTTCGGCCGCGGCCGCCCCCGCGGACCTGAGGTGGCGCACCCAGGTCACATTGCTCCAAACCGAGAGTGCCAGCCCGCACAGATA
>CAZJMZ010000087.1:0-11593 GCA_964547115.1 uncultured Anaerolinea sp.
CGGTAAAGCCGAACACCGATTCGCTAAAGATCGTAGTGAAGTTGATCGGCGAGGCGCCGGTGGGGTCAGGCTGAGCCACTGCCTGGTCAATGGTGACCGTGGGGCTGGTGCGGTCAATGGTGACCGTGGGCCCGTCGGTCTGCGCCACCGGGTTAGTGCCGAGATCAGTGACGGCACCGGCACCCAGTCGCAGGATCAAGGTCCCTTCGGAACAGCCCGAGGCCGTCACAGGATAGGTGCTGCCCGTGAGCGCGCCCACGGTGAAGGTACAACCCGTGGCGGTTCCCGCATTGGAAAACGAGGCGCCGGTAGGGGCACTGAGCAGGTCTTCGCTAAAAGTGACATCGAAGACCGGGTTGGCGGCGTTGGTGATATTGTCAATAAAGGAAATACCCGAATCCGAAGCGTCTTGCAGGTCGATCGTTGCCGTTGGAGCCGTGATATTGTAGGTGACCGTGTTATCGGTGCTGGTGCTGGCCGTGTTGGGCGTGCCATTCGCGTCAGTGGCAACCCCGGCTGCGATCGAGGCGATCACGGTCCCATCACCGGTCATGCCGCTGACGGCCACATTATAGGTCGTGCCGCTGCCGGTGACCGTCGCCGTGGTGGCGCCAGCCGTGCCGGAGAGGGTCACATCACCGGTCGCAAAGTTGGTGACCGGGTAGGGGAAGACCACCGTGAAGTTGATCGGTGAAGCATTCGTCGGGTCAGCCTGGCCAACCGCCTGATTGATCACCACGGGCGGCAGGGTGTAGTTGACCTTTACCTGCAATTGATCGAGGGAGAACGCACTGAAGAAACTGCCGCCGGTGCCAGTAATCTGAACTCGGAAGTTTGCGTTCGAAAAACTGGCTGGCGAAAATGGAACCTGCCAATCATCACCCGGACGATTACCTATCTTCATAGTCCGGTTCGGACTAGCGGGTTCAGGCGCAAAGGTTGTCAGAAGAACATTGCCGAAATTGGCGCCGCCATTTTCAGAGATGGAAACCTGAAGATTAGTTCCATCGGTAAAGCCTTCAAGCGCTACTTCGACATAATTGATCGTGGAGCCTGCCGGAATATTTAGGTTGAAGTTACTATACACTCCAGATTGACCTGGATTACAGGTGGTAAAGCTATTATCCGACGCAAAAGCATTTGCAACATCAGCGCCACAACCGTTATTCGCTGAGGCCGTCGGTGCCGCCCAGCCTCCATCGAAAGAGGCGGCAATTGTGCGATCGGCTGAGATATTGTTGATGGTGTAATTGTTAATGCTTCCCACTGAGACGCCATCGACCAACAAGTTGGACAAAATAAACGTTGCATTAGGCACGCTTTCAAACGCCTGAGATGCGCCGCCGACCAAATTAATAGTGCCATTGGGGGTGATGGTTCCGCCGGGCCCGGCAGAAGCAGTGACAGTGTAACCGAGCAACGTCACTGTATTGTCGGTGCTGGTGCTGGCTGTGCTGGGATTGCCAGCAGTATCGGTGACAGCGCCCGCATTAATGGACGCGGTAATGGTGCCAGCCGTCGTCAAACCGCTGATGGCCACGTTATAGGTCAGCGGCCCGCCGGTGATCGTCCGGGTGGCGCCCGCCAATGGAGCGGCAGTGCCTGCCAGGACGATATCACCACCGGTAAAGCCGACGATGGGTTCGCTGAATACCACTGTGAAATTGACCGGTTGCGTGGAGGCTGGGTCGGCCTGTGCTGCAGCCTGATTGATCGTTACAGTGGGCGCAATGGTATCGATCACCAACGCTTCATTGGCGCTCAATGACCCTGCCCCACCCGGGGCCGGCAGGGTCAGGACTGCATTATTGCCTGCAGCATCTGCGATCGTACCGCCATTCAAGACAAGTGAGTTTGCAATGTAATCAAGATCGGCAGAAGTATCGCCAGCCTGCACGGTATACGTGAAGGTGATTTGATTCGTTCCGCTACCACCTGCAAAATTCACCGTTCGATCTATGGTACCGGTTTCCAATGTGATCTGCGGGGTACCCGTAACAATCACATTCTCGCTAAACGTGATTCTGATCGTGATGTTATCGCCTGTATTGTAAGTTCCAGCAGGAGTTGTAGAATCCACGTTCGTCACGGTGGGCGCGGTCGAATCAATCGTCAAGGTCGCGTCCGTAGTGTCATAATTGGAAAGAGGCAGCGTTGTGGTTGCATTCGATACAACCGCAGTCAACGTCTGCCCGTTTGTAGGAGCAGGAATAAGATCGTACGTAATGATGTATTGTGTTGTGGTCGTATTAACCGCCAAATTGATGCCTGTAAACGTGGCTGTAGCACCGGCAAATGAAGTTGTTCCGACCAGCGTATCGCCGGCATCCCACTCATTCGCAGTGGCACCGTTATCGCGATAAATCTTGACCCCGCTTACCGCGACGTTGGCTATCCCGGTACCGCCTCCGGTAACGACCAGATCTGCCACGGTATCTGTACCAGAGCTTGTGGCTAGGGTAAAGGCCGATACGGCTCGGTTTGTATCAGAGCCTTTGACAGACTTATTTGCCGGGCTGGTTCCATCACCAATGCCGATGGCTGAAGCAGGATTTACGGAAATAACAGCAGCCGCAAATCTATCGGTATTGTTAAAGTCAATGGTTCCGCTTTCGTTCCCGTTCGCTTGAACGGCTTTATAGCCCCCAGTTACGCGCAGGTTAGACCCGGCAAAATCAAATGATTCTGTATAGTTAGCGGGGGGGTCAAAATTAGGTGCCCCATTATGACCAGCTGCATAGATCATCAGCCCCGTGACTACTGCTGGAACGTTGTTAAAGGTGTAGGTTCCGATGTTGCCATCGTTAGAGTCAAACGCCGTGCCGCCTGCCACGATTGGGGTTGTTTGATTCACACCCGTGAGACAGGTCGCATGCACATTGACACTTTGCCAGGCATCACCACCCGCAGGTTCGGTAACCACAATATTACTGCCTGCATTGGCGGTAATCTGTGCGTCGTTCAGGTATCCGATCCAAATACCGGTTCTCGTATTCCCGGTTGTTTTCACAGCCTGGGTTAGAGCAACACCTTTGGTGACCGTTAAGGTCATCACCTCAACGTTGTTGTATTCGGCAATCACCATTACCACGAGTAGTCGATTTGCCCCGGCGGCACAAGTAAGCTGCGCCGGTGTAATCGTAACCGGGCCCGTGGTGCCGTTGGCTGCCGAGAACCAGGTCGGTGTTGAAACCGCCGCATAAGCCGAGTTTACCGGCATGACGGTCAACAACAGCATGACGATCATCAAGACTGCCGTGACCTGAGTCAAGAACTTCTTAAAACTGAATTGAGACATGATTTTTTCCTCGCTTGGAGAATAAAAAATAAGAGGCTATACCTCTCTGACTGACATTCCCTGCATTGCCCGGCGACCAACTCATACCCCCAACACACGCCTGTTCCCCCCATCCCCCGCCCGACAAACGGACAAAAGTACTAAAAAACAGCTTCTTAGCTTTTCTTAAGCATAAAAATGACGCCCCCATTTCAGAAAAGTTACAGAACTGCAAACAATTTTGCAAAGTGCGGGGGTGACAAAACCAGGAAACCGGCTCTCGTCCCGCTCCCCACCGCCCCTCGAAAGCGATACAATACCCCCCATGCCATCCCTTGCCGACAAACTCAAAGCCCTGGGTGTGCGGACGGCGGACACGCTTCCGCCACAGCCAAAGCCTGATTCGGTGACGATCGACTCGGTCGTGGCTGGCAGTTTCCTCCCCACCCCGCGCGGCGAGGTCTTCGCCGCCGAACAAACTTATCCCAAAAATTACATCTACGGCGCTTCGCCCCTGCTTTCCTCTGCGCCCCTTTCCTTGATCTCCCAATGGGCCGACGACCCGCTCCTCAAAAAATACCAGCTCTCCAAATTCGCCTTTCTCGATACCGAAACCTCCGGTCTCTCCGGCGGCACCGGGACGTATGCGTTCCTCGTCGGTGTGGCGCGCTTCATTGGCGACCGGTTCGTACTCAGGCAGTTCTTCATGCGCGACCCCGCCGAAGAGCCCGCCCTGCTCGAAGGGATCGCGCAATTCATCGCCCCGTGCGAATCACTGGTGACCTTCAACGGCAAATCGTTCGATGCCCCATTGCTGCGCACACGTTACAAGTTGCACGACACGCCCTGCCCATTCGCAGATTACTCCCACCTCGACCTGTTACCGCTGGCCCGCCGCCTGTGGCGTGACCGTTTGGAATCACGCGCGCTCAAATATCTTGAAGAACATGTGCTGGGACTCAAACGCTCCAGCGAGGAAGTGCCCGGGTATGAAATTCCCTGGCTGTATTTCGACTACTTGAAATCAGGCGATGCGCGCCCGCTGGCGGGAGTCTTCTATCACAACGCCATGGATGTGGTGGCCATGGCCGCCCTGCTCGCGCACATGAACGAGATGCTGGAGAATCCATTCGAGGGCACGGTGCAACACGGGCTCGATTTTGTTGCGCTGGGAAAACTGTTCGAAGATCTCGGCCACTGGGATGAGGCGGCACGTCTGTTCGAGCGTGGACTCGAGTCTGGGTTGAACGAGGCAGATTTCGGGGTGGCGGTGAAGCGCCTGTCCATCTTGCAGAAGAAGCGCGGGGATGTGGGTCAGGCCATTCGCCTGTGGGAATCCGCGGCGGCGGCCGGTCATCTGTATGCGTTCATCGAACTGGCCAAACATTACGAGCACAAGGCGCGCGATATGGCGGCGGCCCTGCACTGGACCCAGGCCGCTTTACAACAGGTGGAGACCAGCGACCTGCCCGCCTACGCCCGCAAATTTTGGATGGGTGAAATTGAGCACCGCCGCGACCGGTTGAATCGGAAAGCGGGGATATAATCAACAAAAATCTGGCAATGAGGAGCAGCTGATGAACATTTCTGTTTCACAAGTGCAGGGCAAGGTGGCGGTAACCGTCGTCAAGCTGGCGGGGCAACTGGATGGGCAGACCTATCAGGAGTTGATCGAAAAGTCCCGCGAGGCCTATGCCGCAGGCTGGCGCAACTTCCTGATCGACATGACCGACCTGACTTATATCAGCAGCGCCGGTCTGGTGGCCCTGCATAGTGTGGCGCTGCTGGCGCGCGGTGAGGGGCTGCCCAACACGGAGCAGGGTTGGTCCACCATCCGGTCGATGGGCCGCTCGCGCGAGGCGGGTGTGCAGGAACATGTCAAACTGCTGGGCCCGCGCGATGAGATCAAAAGCGTGCTCGATATGGTGGGCTTCACCACGGTGTTCGCGATCTTTTCGAATTTCGACGAAGCGATCCAATCGTTCTAACCCAATCGGCGACGCGGGCCAACCTCCGCGTCGCTTTTTGATTTAATGGCATATATCAAACCATGAAAAACAAACTTGGAATTCTCTTCATCAGCGCCTGCGCGCTGCTCACGGTGGCGGTCTGGTTCATCTTCCCCGCCGAGAACGATGGGCGCGCGAACTTTGCGCGCACTGTGGCGGGCGAGATCATCGGCTCGGTGAACATTGTGTTGATGGCGTTCGTGTTGATCCTGGCGGCCCGCCCCAAATGGGCCGAGCCGTATTTCGGCGGGCTCGACAAAATGTATGTAGCCCACCGGCAGGTGGCCACCACGGCCTTCCTGTTGATCTTCGTCCACGTGCTCACCGTGCCCATCTCGGTCACGGGTTGGGCGTTGGGCAATTACCTGGCGGTCGTTGCTTTCACCGGGCTGGTCTCGATCATCCTGGTCAGCCTGGCGCCGCGCATCCCTTTCCTCAACAAACTTTCCGGCGGCACCTACGAAGGCTGGAAGTTTCTCAAACAATTCATCGGCATCTTTTTCATCCTCGGCTTCATTCATTCGTTGACAGTGCCGCATCCGCTCAATGCGCTCATCGCCATCACCTGGGTGCAGATGTTCTTCATCGCGGGAACGCTGGCCTATCTTTATACCGAGGTCTTTGGGCGCTTCTTCAAAAAATATTTTCCTTACACCGTTGAAACTGTACGGCACCCGAACGCTTCCACCACCGAGGTGACCCTGCGCGCCCAACGTGAACGCCTCCCCCGCCAACGCGCGGGACAATTCCTCTTCGTGCGCTTTCCGGGGCACAAGGACTTGAACGAATCGCACCCCTTCACCATTTCCTCTGCGCCTCATGAGGACGTTTTGCGGGTTACCGTCAAAGCCAGCGGGGACTTCACCCGGGCCTTGTTCACCCATCTCCAACCCGGCATGGAGGCGGTGGTCGAAGGCGCGCACGGCCATTTCAACTACAAGACCGGCGGCGAAAAACAGGTCTGGCTGGCGGGCGGCATCGGGTTGACGCCGTTCCTGTCCTTCATCCGCGACCTGCACAACAACGACCTGAAGCAGGACATCGACCTCTATTACACCGTGCGGCACAAAGACGAGGCCCTGTTCGTGGACGAGTTGCAGGCCGCCGCTCAAAAACACCCGCGGCTCAAGGTCCACATCCGCCACTCGGCCAGCGATGGCTCGCTGACCCTGGAACACATCCTCCACAATGCGGGCGGCGATGTGCGTGGACATCACATCTACATGTGCGGGCCATTGGCCATGGTGCAGGCCTTTGAGAAAAAGTTCCGGGAGCATGGCGTCCCGGCGGCACACATCCATTACGAGGAATTCAACTTCCGCTAGGCAGGGACAGATATGGACATTCACGTGGAGATCCGCCAGTCAGACGATAACGATGTCGTTGCGGTCATGCGGCTGCAAGGCGATATTAACGCTTCGAACTTCATGGAGGTCGTCAACCAGGCCCAGGGCTTGTATAACAACCCGGCCCGCAACCTGATCCTGGACCTGGGTGCCGTGACTGCGATCAGCACCACGGGGTTGGTGGCGCTCCACAAGATCGCCCTGCTTTACAGCGGCGTGCCACAACAAGTGGAAACGAACACTGAAGAGCCGCGCCCTGATTTCACCCACAGCAGCAACGCGCGTAAATATGTCAAACTGCTTAATCCTCAACCCGCCGTGGACCAGGCTCTCGAAAAGGCGGGCATGAAATTGTTCTTCAAGGTCTTTCAAGACCTCGAAACCGCCATCCAATCTTTTTAACCCTCAGGAGAACTCATGTATAGAAGATACCGGGAATATCGTCAACGCCCCCGTCGCCGCCGCGAATACCGGCCGCGCTCGATCTGGCTGCGGCCCAGTGTGCAGATCACCATTCTGGCGGTCGCCGCCGTGGTGGTCTACCTCTTACTGCAAAGCAGCGCTGGCAAGTAGACCGATAACAAAACCCCTCGCCGAACGGCGAGGGGTTTTCATTCAGCGACCACGCAATTGCGCCCGCGTTCCTTGGCCTGGTACATCATCAGGTCGGCGCGGTGCAGCACGTTATCGAAGGCCTTATCGCCTTCGCGGGCCTCAGCTACGCCAATGCTGACCGTGGAATGGATGAGCCGTCCATCCATGGTGGAGGGGCTTTGCTCCCATACCGCACGGATGCGTTCGGCCACCACGCACGCCTGCTCGAGGGTGGTCTCAGGGAGGATCAAGCCAAATTCTTCACCGCCCAGCCGTCCAAAGGTGTCTTGAACGCGTTTTTGTTCCATCGCCACCAGCGAAAGGGAACGCAGGACAATATCCCCGGCATGATGCCCGTGCGTATCATTGATCTGCTTGAAGTGGTCTGCATCCAGCACCAGCACCGCGAAAGGCCGCCGATAGCGCTCGAAACGCTTGAACTCGCTCTCGGCGATGTTGAAGAAATGACGGCGGGTGAGGCTTTTGGTAAGCGGATCGATATTGGCAAGATAGGCCACCATCTCACGCGCATCGCGTTCTTCGATGAACGCCTTGTAGGAACGGCGGCGATACGACTGCAATTGCAAGGCCGCCCCCAACCCCAGCACCTGCACAATGAGGTGGGCGGCGGCAGTCTGGGCCAGTTCGGCAGGGCCAACGCCCACTTTGACGAAAAAATCGATCAACAATGTGACGACCGAAAACACGCCCCCTAATATGAGGTTCTGCCTGAGTTTGAGCGGCGAAAGAACATACAGGGCAAAAACGGCGATGATATCGAAGATGGTTGTAAGGGTATCGGCCGGGCGGGTGAAATTGAACAACAGCAGAAAGATCAGGGTGAACAGGGTCCATCCGCCGAGCAGCAGGTCGAAAGTTCGGACGCGGGTAACGCGGTTGATGGCAAACATAAACCCGGCCGTGACCAGTACGAAAAAACCACGCACCAGCGCCACGAAGAGGATCTGGCCTGGCTGGCCGCGGAACAGGATCGTATCCACCAGCCACATACAGACCACGGAAACGGCAGCAACGGCCATGTATAGCATGCACTGGGCTTTATCGAGCGGCAGGTTCGCTGTACGGTAATCCCCCTCCAGTTCCTGCAGATCGATCAATACCTGACTGGATATCTTCTTGAAAATTTCCATGATTTCACCGCTCATCATAACCGATAAGTCAGTGCCTTCACATCACAAGTTGGTAATTTATTAAGCAGGGTTAATACACCAAATCCCATATAAGCAGGGGTGATACAATCATTTCATTAGACGTTTTGGAGGAAGCCATGAGCACACATATCGATGACCTGGTCGCCATGCGTGATATCGAGACCTTGTTCGAATTGATGACCGAAGACGAAGACTGGTTGAACCAGTTCGACGCCGCTGAGGGCTTGATCATGCTCGGTGACCGCCGGGGGTATGAATTTGTCGTCACCGCTCTGTTGAGCGACGACGAAGAGATCCTTGAAGTAGCCAAAGAACTGCAAGACTCTCCAGCTTTCAAGAAAATGCAACGCGACATTGAAACTGAACGCGCCGCTGAAAAACGCTCCCGGTTCGAGATGGCTAAAAAGCGCCTGCAACAGGGCGGCAAGGTATTTCGCTACAAAATGGTTTACCTGGCTGCGGCGGCCTTAATGGGTGATGACCCTATGAGCAAGGGCTTCGAGGTCCCTGCCCTGGACGATCTGGGGCTGACGGGCTGGGAATTGGTACACATTCTGCCATCACAGCGCGCGGTAATGACCACCCATGTCACCGAGCATATGATCGGCGCATATTGCCTGCTCAAAAAGGAAGTATTGCCCGGCGAAAATGCCGAATTGGAATAAACCCTTGAGCACTGCCACCCCGTCCCGCCGCGTATCCCGCACCTTGCTTTGGATGATCCTGGGCAGCAGCCTGCTGGTGGTGCTTGCCAGCATCACGCCTTGGAGCCTGTTCCTGGAACTGGTCTCACGGTTGAATCTCTTTGCGACCGTCTTTCTTGGCATCTTTATTGAAGCCATGCCGTATCTGTTATTCGGCACATTGATCTCGGGATTGGTGGAGGTATTTCTGGATCGTGAATTGATGGCGCGGTTGATTTCCAAACGGTCGGTGCCCGCAGCCATCTCTGGCGCGTTGCTGGGGTTGGTCTTTCCGGTGTGCGAGTGTGGGGTCATCCCTTTGACTCGCCGCCTCTTTCATAAAGGCCTGCCTCTCCCGGCCGGTATTGCCTTTCTGCTGGCTGCCCCGGTCTTTAACCCCATTGTCATTTTTAGCACTGCCGCGGCTTTTGGCTGGGGAACCATGCTGGCCTGGCGGGTGGGCTTGAGTTTTGTGATCGCCGTAAGCGTGGGATTGGTCTTCGCCGTGGAAACAGACCCAACCAACGTATTAAAACCGGTATCCAACCTGACACCTCACGAACACGACCACACGCATGAGCCTGCCACGTTTGGCGATAAGATCCAACAGGCACTGCTCATTTGCGCAGACGAGTTCTTCGAAATGGGCCGCTACCTCATCGTTGGCGCCCTGCTGGCTGCAGGGTTGCAGACCTTCATTCCACAGGAAACCCTGCTGGCTGTGGGCAGCGGCCCGGTCTTCTCGGTGCTGGTCATGCTGGCACTGGCCATCATCCTTTCGATCTGTTCCACCGTGGATGCTTTCGTGGCTCTGGGTTTTGCGGGCGTATTCAGCTTCGGCTCACTCCTCTCCTTTCTGGTCTTCGGCCCGATGGTGGATATCAAAAGCACCTTGATGTATTTGCAGGTCTTCCGCCGCAAACCGGTTGCCTACCTGTTACTGATCCCCTTCTTGATGAGCCTGCTTGCAGGTGTCGCCTTTAATTATTTTGTCCCCTGAGGAGTCACGCCATGCCCCCCAGACTATATCGCTCATTACAAGCCTTATTATTACTCGGGCTGTTCATGTTCTTAATGGGCAAGGTTGTCAACAATCAACTGCTTTGGTACATCAACCAACGCTTCATGCTGCTCACCCAGATCGGCATTGTTTTCCTGGCCATCCTGGCGCAGCGACTGTTGACCGAAGTACGTCGTGCACGCCAGCAGGCCGCCGACCATGATCACACCCATGCCGACCACGCCGATCATGACCATGCACCGGCGCCCGTCAACCTGTGGATCATGCTCATTCCCCTGTTGATCGGGGTTATCATCCCGGCCAGGCCATTGGACTCGTCAGCCGTCTCTGCCAAGGGTATCACGACCTCTTCCTCCGCGCTCATTAGCTCTGACTCCACCAGTCGGTTGTTCGAAACCGAATCAGAACAACGCAACATCCTGGACTGGGTCAAGCTTTTTTATTTCGAAGAAGACCTCAACCCCTTCATTGGTCAACAGGCTTCAGTGGTGGGTTTCGTCTACCGTGAAGCCAGCCTGCCTGAGGGACAATTCATGGTCAGTCGCTTCATCCTTTCATGCTGTGCCGCCGATGGTTATGCTGTGGGCATGATCGTGGATGCGCCACCAGGCCAAACCTTTGAAGCGGATGCCTGGGTGAAAGTAACCGGTCCGGTGGATGTGGCTTCCTTCAATGGCAAACCCAGTCCCCTGATCCATGCCGCCACCGTCGAACTCGTGCCCCAGCCTGAACAACCTTATCTATATCCATGACCACGGATAAACGCTTCCCCCTCAATCTCGACATGGCTGCCGGTCTCGTGACCGGTTGCCTGCTTCTGGCATTGCTGGTCGTCATCGTGAGCGGGAGTCAGCTTGGGGTGCGGGTCACAGCCCAATTGCCAGCGAACAGTTCCAGCGGTCCGTATGAGGCGCTGACCTTCGTCTTTTCTGAAGCGGTGACCGAAAAACTGGTCATCAACAAATTCACCATTCAACCGGAGGTGGAGGGAAAGTTCGAATGGGTTGACTCACGAACCATGCGTTTCATCCCCTCCCAACCTTATTTGCCGGACACCGAATATACGCTCAACCTGACCCCGGGCCTGGTAAGCGAACGAGGCACTGAACTCAAAAAAGAACAACGCTGGACGTTCATCACTCGTGCCCCGCGGGTCGTTTATTTGGTGGCGGATAAAGATGGCAGCCAGTTGTGGTCAGTGGATATGGAAGGCAACGATGCAACCGCCCTGACCGATACCAGCCTGAAGATCTTCAATTTCGACACCGCCCAAAACGGCGAGTTCATTGTATTTGCCGCGTTCAATGAACAGAACGGTCTCGACCTGTGGCGGGTGCAGCGTACCGGTGGAGCGCCTCTGTTGTTACTGCAATGCGGAGCTGACCGTTGCTCGGTGCCTGCCATCTCCCCCAACAGCAAGCTGGTGGCATATGTGCGCGAAGCAGCCGCTCCCACCGGCGAGTTATCGTTTGGAGCGCCCCGCATCCACAT
>CAZJMZ010000088.1:0-1587 GCA_964547115.1 uncultured Anaerolinea sp.
GCCGATTACTTTTACGTCCAGGACCCTGACCTGCAATTGAACACCTGGGCCGATAATTCCTCGCCTGATTTCTCGGCACATTATGGCCAGAGCTTCCTCTATCTTGCCTATTATCTTGACCGCTATGGCAAGGAAGCCACCAAGGCCCTTAACGCCAACCCCGAGAATGACCTGCAAAGTATCGACGATACGCTCAAAGACCTGAACATCGTCGACTCGCAGACCGGGCAGGTGCCCACAGCCGACGATGTCTTCATGGACTGGGCCGCCGCCCTGTACCTGCGTGATAAGAGCGTGGGTGATGGACGATACACCTATTACAACTATCCCAACGCCCCGCAAACCGAGGCTACAGAGGTCATTAAGAACTGCCCCTCAGACGCGCTCGACCGCACGATCAATCAGTATGGCATCGATTACATCAAGATCGATTGCACCGGTGACCATACCCTGCGCTTCAGTGGTTCCACGGTTGCCAGTCTGTTACCCGCCGATGCCTATTCCGGGGCGTATGCCTTCTGGTCGAACAAAGGCAACGAATCGGATATGACCCTCACCCGCGAATTCGATTTCTCCGGCGTCTCCGGGTCCATCACGCTCAGCTACCAGACCTGGTACGACATCGAAGAAGATTGGGACTACGTCTACCTCTCCGCCTCCACCGACGGCCAGAACTGGGAGATCATCCAAACCCCTTCCAGCACTGATAGCGACCCCTCCGGGAATTCCTATGGTTGGGGCTATACCGGCAAAACGGACGGTTGGCAGCTCGAGGAAGTGGATCTTTCGCAATTTGCCGGGCAAAAAGTGCAACTGCGCTTCGAGTATGTCACTGATGCAGCTGTCAACGGCGAAGGCCTGCTACTGGACGATATTCGCATCGATGCGATCAACTACACCGCAGACCTTGAAGCCGATAATGGTGGTTGGGATGCGCAGGGCTTTGTCCGTGTTCAGAACATCCTGCCACAGACCTATCGCCTGAGCCTGATCATTCAAGGCGCCACCACCACCGTTACCCCGGTGGAATTGAACCCCGATAACACCGCCGAGATCAGCCTCTCTCTCAAGGACGGTGAAACCGCCACGTTGATCGTCACCGGCACCACCCGCTTCACCGTCAGCCCCGCAGCATATCGGATCGAAGTCAAGTAAGTTGTGTTGAAAAAAAGGACGGCCCCCGGGCCGTCCTTTGCATTTAAGCCTCGGGTGATATAGTTGTACCGGAGGTTCCCATGTCCACTGCACCCAAAGCCGAAGTTTTGCAACTGGCCGGGCTGGTCGCTTACCAGACCGGTTCCGTCGTCAGCCGTCAGATCACCAAAGCCGATGCCGGGAATGTCACCCTGTTCGCTTTCGACCAGGGCCAGGAACTGAGCGAACACACTGCCCCGTTCGATGCCCTGGTTCACATTCTGGATGGTGCTGCCGAGATCCGCATTGCGGGCCAGCCCTTTACCTTACAGGCCGGTGACGCCATCATCATGCCTGCCAACGAACCGCACGCAGTCAGGGCGCTCAGTCAGTTCAAAATGCTGCTGACCATGATCCGAAAATAGATGCTTTCACCCTGTGGCACTGGCCGGC
>CAZJMZ010000088.1:1687-11583 GCA_964547115.1 uncultured Anaerolinea sp.
CGTTGAAGCCCTGCGTGCGTGAACGTTCAGCCGGAGAGAGTTGGTCTGCCAGCAGCGTGGAGCCGCCCACAAAACAAAAGTTCCAGCCGAGGCCAAGCAGGAACAAAGCAATACCCAACGGTAATACATCCGGCGAGAGCGGTGCAGTAACGCAGGCGGCGGTCAATAACAACGCGCCGGTAATGATCACCGCTTTGCGCCCCCAACGGTCCACCAACCAGCCTGAAATGATCGAGAATGCGTACATCCCGATGGTGTGCGCCTGAATGACGTGCGAAATATCTGTCAGGCCATGCTGATGATGATTCATATGGCGGGAAGTGATCACCATTAATGCCACCATCACCACCTGCCCAAGCACCATGGCAGTCAGGGCTGTCAGGGCAGCTGGTTGGCGCATGATCGTCAGGACCGGGCGCACCTCACCCCCGTGGGGATGGTCTTCGGGGTATTGGGCTGCCACCTCCCGGCCCAGGTCGCGCGGGTCTGGGCGCAGGCCCACGAACACCACCACCGAAGCCACTGCGAACAAGATCAACGTTGAAAGATAAGCTCCCGAAAGCTCGTTCAACCCAAAGGTCTTCACGAACGTACCCATCGGCCCTACCAATAACGGCCCCACCACCGCACCGAATGTCCCACCCCATACGACCAATGAGATTGCCTTGCCGCGCCGGTCAGGTGGGTTTACCTCCGCCGCTGCAAACCGCCCCAGGATCACGGCGGCGTTTGTGATGCCCATCAACAGCATGCCCAGTAAAAATTCAGGCAGCGAGGCCGCTCGAATGGCAAACAACACCAACGTGTTGCCGATCACCCCGATCACCAGGCCCAGAGTCATGCTATTACGCCGCCCAATGCGTTCCATAACGTATCCCCAGGCTGAAGCCGCAAAAGCCGAGCCCAGTAGATACACGGCCGAGGGCACCCCGGTCCAGTAATCGCTGCCGCCGAGTTGCGCCCCCAGGATCGAATTGATCGTGGCCGCTGCAATGAAGCCTGCCGAAGCCAGGCTCTGGTTAGCGAACAGGATCCAGGTGATTTTGCGCGCCGCTTTCGAAAAGTCTGTCATGAAATTGTCTCCTCTTGAACCTGCCGATTATACGCCCGGCACGGGTACAATCGAACCATGGAACTGGATATTCGACCCGCCTCCGACTACCCCCTGCCTGAACTCCTGCACGTGCTGAATCTCAGCTTTGAGAGTTACATCGTCCCCATCAACTTCAACCTCATCCAATTTCTCACCATGCTCCGCAAGGACAATATCGACCTCTTCGCCAGCCGTGTGCTCGTGAGCGACGGCGAACCCGCGGGTGTGGCCCTGATCGCCCGCCGCGGCTGGACCAGCCGCCTGGCTGCCATGGGCATCGTCAAGGAACAGCGCGGCCAGGGCGCGGGCCAATGGCTGATGGAAAAGGTCATTTACGAAGCGCGCGAACGCCACGACCACGAAATGCAGTTGGAAGTCATCGAGCAGAACGAATATGCCGTGCGTCTGTATCGGCGCTGCGGCTTCGAGAGTGTGCGCCGCCTCGTGGGCATGGTGCGGGCGCATGCCAACGAGACCGGCGACCACCCGCTCGAAGAACTGGACCTGCGCGAAGCGGGCCGCCTCGTTTCTCACTTTGGCCTGCCCGATCTCCCCTGGCAGTTATCTGGCGAGACACTGGCCCTGCTCACCCCGCCCGCCCGCGCCTATCGCATGGACCAGGCCTATGCCGTCGTCTCCAGCCCCGAAGCCGACCATGTGGTCTTGTGGTCGCTGCTGGTGGAGCCGCAGGCGCGAGGATCGTATCGCGGGCTGAACATGCTCAAGGCGGTGATGGCACATCACCCCGGCAAGACGTGGCACATCCCGGCGATTTTTCCGCAGGAGTTCGAGCGGCTGTTCGAGCGGGCTGGGTTCGAGCGCGAAGAGATCTCGCAATGGCAGATGCGGCTCAGGCTGTGATGTGGCCTGTTGTGCAGAGGCAGGCTGCGGCTGGGTGTGAGGCGCGGCTTGCTTGGCATGGTTGTCATCATTTTGTTGTTCGGTGATTTTGAATCAGAGATATAATCGCCGCTATTCCCGTCTCAAAGGAAACCCTTTTCAATGAAGTCTGCTTCGGAACGAAAAACGGTTGGCGTTTTTGCCTCGCAGGTGGGGCGCGCCTGGGGCGCTGAGTTCATCGCGGGGGCCACGGCTGCCGCCGAAGCGGCCAATGTGAATCTGGTGCATTTTATCGGGGGGCGGCTGACGCCGCAGGTTTCAGCAGATAATCCCAATCCTTCTTTTGGTTTATATGATCTGGTCAAAGCCGAGCAGTTCGATGGCTTGATCCTGACTTCAGATGTGGCGTATGGTGTCAGCCCGGCCGAGTTGCAGCAATTTGCGCGCTCCTTTGGCAATGTGCCGATCGTGACCCAATCAGTGGACCTGCCCGGTGCGACATTGTTCGTGCCCGATAACAGCGAGGGCATGCGCGCAACGGTGCGGCATCTGATCGAGGAGCACGGCTACAAACGCATCGCGTTCATTTGCGGCATCCCCGGCCAGGTGGATGCCGAACAGCGCTTCCAGGCCTATAAAGACGAGCTGGCCGCCCACGACCTGCGCTACGACGAAGACCTGGTGGTGGATGGTGATTTCACCACCGAGAGTGGGCGCGAGGCGATCCGCATCCTGATGGATGAACGCAAGCTGCGCTTTCAAGCGCTGGCGGCGGCCAATGACCGCATGGCTTTCGGCGCACTGGAAGCCTTGAAGCAGCGCGGCCTGCGCGTGCCCGACGATGTGGCAGTGACCGGGTTCGACGACCTGCGCGAAGCGCAGGCGACCGGCGTGCCGTTGACCACTGTGCGCCAATCGTTCTATACCGCCGGGCGGCAGGCCTTTGAGACCCTGCTCAAGCGCCTGAACGGCGAGACGGTTCCGCCGCGGGTGGTGACACCCACGCAATTGCTGGTGCGCTGGTCGTGTGGATGTTTGCCTGAGAATGTACGGCAGGCGGCTGTGTTGCCGCGTGATGTCGCCAAGACGGGGCGGCTCGAGAACAAGCGGGAGGCCGCCCTGCGCGCCTTGTTGAATTCGGCCGGTGTGACCGAACAGGACCCGAACCTGCTGCAATTCCGCGATGCCTTTGGCCGGGCCTGGGAGGCCTTCCTGCTGGCCCTGAACGACCGCGTCACCCCCGATGAATTCCTTAAGTCCATCAATGCCATGATCGAATTGATGCAGACCCACGAACTGGTGGTTTCGGTCTGGCATAACGTCATTTCGATGATGCGCCGCTACGCGCTGGGCGGCATCACCAGCCATACCTTGTTGCTGAAAGCCGAAAACCTCTTTCAGCAGGCGCGCCTGCTGGCTGGGGAACTTTCACAGCGGGCGCAGGCCTATCGCCGCCTGATGCTCGAACAGCAGGAATCGGTCTTGCAGGGTTTCAGTTTTTCGATGGCCCCCGCCATGACCCTCGAAGACATCGGCAATGCCATCACGCGGCATTTCCCTGATATGGGTATCACGCGCTGGTATGTCATGTTCTACAGCGACATGGCCTCGCCGCATTCCATTTCAGTGCCGGCGCCGGAGAGTTACCGGTTGCTGTTCCAGTATGAAAATACCCGGTTCGAGGTCCCGCGCAAGCAGGCTTTTATCGGCACGGGTCAGTTGGTGCCGCGCGGCAAGACCCCGCAGGATCATCGTTATACGGCTGTGGTCATGCCGCTCGCGCTGGCGCAAAACCGCTTCGGTTTCATGTGGGTCGAAATGGGGCCAAAGGATTGGGAAGTCTACGTCCGCATCCGCAACCTGGTGAGCAGCGCCCTGCTGCGTACGATGCTGGTACAGCAAAAAGAACTGGCGCAACAGGAAGTGGAGCGCCTGCTGGCGGAAGCCCGCGACCGCACCGTCGAACTCGCCATCGCCAAGGAATTTGCCGACCGCACCGCCGCGGAGAATGCCAGCATGTATTCCTCTGAACAAACCCGCCGCCGCGCGGCGGATGCACTGGTGCGGGCCTCACGCCAGATCTCTTCGCTTTCGAGTCTTGCCGAAGTGCCGCAGCAGATCGTGGCACAACTGACGCAGGTGGTGGCCTGTGAGCGCTGCGCCCTGTTCATCGAAGATGTGAATGGCGTGCCGCGCCTGCGCGGGCACGTGGGCTTCCCGGCGGGCGTCAACATGGATGAATTGGGGTACAGCGTCAAGGGCGTCAGTGTTTATCATTCGATCGCGCGCCAGACCGAACCCGTGGTGATCGGCGATACGCTCAATATGCAAAGCTGGGAACAGCCTGCCTGGCATCCGCAGGACCGCTCATGGCTGGGCGTGCCGCTCTTTGTCAAGAACAAGGTCATGGGCATGCTCACCCTTACTCGCACAGCGCCCGGCAGTTTCAACCAGGATGATATTCTGCTGGCTGGCACGTATGCGGTGCAGGCCTCCATCGCATTGGAGAATGCCCGCCTCTACGATGACCTCAACCGCTTCAATCAGATGATGGAGCGCATGGTCGAACAGCGCGTGAATGAACTATCCAACGCGCATAACACCCTGCAAAAACTCGATAAGAACAAAAGCGATTTCATCCAGGTGGCCGCGCACGAATTGCGCACGCCGCTCACGGTCAT
The DNA here is from genome assembly GCA_964547115.1 of uncultured Anaerolinea sp. Lineage (GTDB taxonomy): Bacteria > Chloroflexota > Anaerolineae > Anaerolineales > Villigracilaceae > Defluviilinea. Next base: position 6,302 of record CAZJMZ010000088.1, read on the forward strand.
CAAGGGCTACATGGGCATGATCAAGGCCTCGCCCGCCATCAAGGACAATTCCATGCTCATGCAGGCCATGGACGGAGTCATTCAAGGCACCGACCGCCTGCACCAGATCGTCAATTCCATGCTCGATGTGGCGCGCCTCGAAAGCGAAGTGGTGATGCCGCATATCGAAGCCCTGCCGCTCGCACCGCTGCTGCGCCTCATTCAAAAAGATTACCTGGATGACTTGCAGACGCGTCGCCTCACCCTTGAGTTGGATCCTGCCCTCAATACTTTACCGCCCCTGCTGGCTGATTCGGACTTATTGAAGAAGGCGCTCGATAACGTCATTGTCAACGCCATCAAGTTCACCCCCGATGGCGGGCGCATCGACGTCAGCGCGCAGATCATCCAGGCCTCACGCGGCGATATGTGCGAGATCCGCGTGCACGATACCGGTATCGGCATCGACCCGGCCAACCACGTCATCATCTTCGAGAAGTTGTACCAGGTGGGCAAAGTGGAGTTGCACTCCTCGGGCCGCACCAAGTTCAAAGGCGGCGGACCCGGCCTCGGGTTGGCGATCGCCGCGGGCATTGTCAAAGCGCACCAGGGCAGGATCTGGGTCGAGAGCCCCGGCTATGATGAAGAGAAATTGCCGGGCAGCACGTTCTTCATTCAGATCCCGGTGGCAAAGTAACCCGCAGCCTGCAAACCAGAAAAGAAAAAGGCCGACAGTCGAAACTGTCGGCCTTTTGATTATGCTTCAGCGTGTTGTTTGTTTTTCTTCCTCACCGGTTCGGCGGTTTGGAAAACGATCTTGTTCTTCTCGGCATCCACATCCACGGTGACGGCAGCGCCATCCTTGAACTTGCCGCCGAGCAGTTCCACCGAAAGCGGACTCTCAACATACTTCTGGATGGCCCGGCGCAACGGGCGCGCGCCAAAGGCCGGGTCGTAGCCTTCCTTGGCCAGCCATTTGCGGGCGGCATCGGTGAGCTGCACGGTGATGTTGTGCTCGTTCAGGCGGTCCTGCACTTCCTTCATTTGCAGGATGACGATCTCTTCCATCTGTTCCACCGTCAGTGGCGAGAACATGATGATCTCATCGATGCGGTTGAGAAACTCGGGACGGAACGAACCCTTGAGCGCCTTCTCGATCTTATCGTGCGCTTCACGCTCCGAGTCATCGGCCTTGCCCGGCAGGAAGCCCAGCGTGCCGCCCTTGCGCACATATTCGGTGCCAAGGTTGGAGGTCATGATGAGCACCGTGTTGCGGAAGTCTACAATGTTGCCCTGTCCGTCAGTGAGGCGGCCATCGTCGAGGATCTGCAGCAGCGCGTTCCAGACTTCGGGGTGGGCCTTCTCGATCTCATCGAACAGCACCACACGATATGGGCGGCGGCGCACGGCTTCGGTCAACTGTCCGCCTTCCTCGTAGCCCACATACCCGGGAGGTGCACCAAAGAGACGCGAGACCGTGTGCTGTTCGCGATACTCAGACATATCGATGCGCACCAGCGCCTCTTCGTCGTCGAACATGAACCAAGCCAGGGCCTTGGCCAGCTCGGTCTTGCCTACGCCAGAGGGGCCGATGAAGATGAAGGACCCGATCGGTCGGGACGGATCAGCCAACCCTGAGCGCGAACGGCGGATCGCATCCGAGATCGCGTGAATGGCCTCTTCCTGTCCGATGATGCGCTCATGCAGGCGCGCTTCCATATGCAGCAGTTTATCGGCTTCGGTCTCCATCATTTGGGTGACAGGAATGCCCGTCCATTGATGGACGACGGCCGCGATATCTTCCACATCTACCACTTCGTCGAGTTGGTGTTCGCTTTCCCAGACGTCGCGTTTCTCGTTGTATTCCTGCTCAAGCCGCAGGCGCTCGGCCTTCTTTTGCGCGGCGCGTTCGTAATCACGCACCACCCCGGCCTGTTCCTCTTCAGCTTGCAGCTTCTCGATCTCGGTCTTCATGGCCTTGAGATCGGGCGGCATGGAGTAGAGGGCCACCCGCAATTTGGCGGCGGCCTCGTCCATCAGGTCGATGGCCTTGTCGGGCAGGCGGCGGTCGGTGACGTAGCGCGTGGCCAGGCGGGCCGCGGCCACGAGGGCGTCATCGGCAAAGCGCACCTTGTGATGCGCTTCATAGCGATCGCGCAGACCCTGCAGCATCTTGATGGTGTCTTCGACGCTGGGTTCTTCGACATAGATCGGTGCAAAGCGACGTTCGAGCGCGGCGTCTTTTTCGATGTGTTTGTGGAACTCATCCAACGTGGTCGCGCCGATGCATTGCAGTTCGCCGCGCGCGAGGGCGGGCTTCAACATGTTGGACGCATCCATCGCCCCCTGGGCGGCTCCCGCGCCAACGACCGTGTGCAACTCGTCGATCATCAGGATGATATCGCCCTGTGAGCGTTGCACCTCTTCCATCACAGCCTTGAGGCGCTCCTCGAACTCACCGCGGAAGCGTGACCCGGCGATCATCGCGCCCAGGTCAAGCGCAACGACTTTCTTGCCGCTCAAAATTTCGGGCACATCGTTGTTGGCGATCTTCTGCGCGAGACCTTCGGCAATGGCGGTCTTGCCGACCCCGGCCTCACCGATCAGCACCGGGTTGTTCTTGGTGCGGCGGGACAAAATCTGGATCAGGCGCAGGATCTCGTTATCGCGCCCGATGACCGGGTCGAGCTTGCCTTCGCGGGCCAGTTGGGTCAGGTCACGGGAATATTTCTCAAGTGTGCGGTACCGGGATTCAGCCTGGGGGTCGGTAACGCGTTGTCCGCCGCGCAGGTCCTGGATGGCGGAGTAGACCCGGTCGCGCGTAAGCCCGGCGGATTCTAAAATGCGGGCGGCGGGCGTGTTGCGCTCGGTGAGGATCGCCAGGAAGATGTGCTCGGTGGAGATGTACTCGTCCTTGAGGCGGTTGGCCTCCTCATTGGCGAGGTCGATGATGCGCTTCACGCGCGGGGTGATGAAGATCTGCCCGGCGCCGCCGCCAAAGATGTTGGCCTTGGGGCTGGCGCGCAGGGTGGCATCGAGACGTTCGGTCAGCGCTTCGGGGCTGACGCTCAGTTTTTCAAGGATTTGGGGGATCACCCCGCCGGGCTGTTCGATCAGCGCCAGCAGGATGTGTTCGGTATCGATCTGGTTATGCCCGTAGCGCTGGATGATCTCCGCGGCGCGTTGGGCGGCTTCCTGGGCTCGTTCGGTAAATCGGTCAAATCGCATCATGGGGTTGGTTCCTCCTCTCAACGGTGGGAGAAAAAAGGTCCGGCCACAGACCGCTGACGGCAAAGAATGCGGTCGGTGGCCGGTCATCTATTTCGATAATGGTGGCATTATAACAAAGCCCGCATTGGCGGGCTGTCAAAGCGGCGTAAGAGGAGTGTTGGAATCTGGGGCCGGAACTGCACCCGCCACATAAACCCAACAACAGTACTATAATGGCCTCGTGAGTTCCGTCACCCTCCCGGCCCGCGCAGAAGACCATCCGCATGTGCGCTCGCTCAACATCCTGCGCGACCTGCCGCATGTAGCCGACTTGATCGAACTGTGCTTCTCCAACACCATGGATGGCGACGGCCAGCGCTATGTCAACGACATGCGCCGCGCCGGGCGCGATGACAGCTTCCTGCGCTGGGCCAACCGCATGGCCGATAGTACCTCCCTGCCGCTCACCGGCTATGTCTGGGAGGAAAACCACCGTATCATCGGCAACGCCAGCCTCATCCCCTTCCGCTACAAAGGCCAGCGCATTCAGCTCATCGCCAACGTTGCCACCCACCCCGATCACCGCCGCCGCGGCATCGCCCGCATCCTCACCCAGCGCGCCATGGACCACGCCCGTAAAAAAGGCGCCACCGCCTTGTGGTTGCACGTCCGTGATGATAACCCCGGCGCCATCCAACTCTACACCGACCTCGGCTTTCGCGAGATCGCCCGCCGCACCACCTGGACCGCCCAGCCCGATTCCCGCCTGCCCCTGCCCGACTCAGACATCGCGATCATCCCGCCCCAGCCCCGTCACTGGTCCCGCCAGCAGGATTGGCTGCGCCGCCTCTACCCCGAAGCCTTGAATTGGTACGCCCCCCTGAACCTCTCCGCCCTCCGGCCCGGATTCTGGAACTGGTTCTACTGGCTCTTCATGGAATTCGACCTCCAACAATGGGCCGCCATCCGCCAGGACGAACTGCTCGCCACCCTCGCCTGGATGCCGCGCGGCAGCCGCTCTGAAACGGTCTACGCTGCCGTGCCCGCCTCCGGCCCGGCCCACGCCGAAGCGCTGACGAAACTGCTCCTGCATGCCCGGCGTGCGTTGGCCCACCATGCGCCGCTCTCCCTCGAGTACCCCGGTGGTGAAATGACCGAGGCTATCGCCGCCGCCGGTTTTCAGGAACGCCGCACGCTCATCTGGATGCGGGCCTGAGCGCAACTTCACCGGGGGAATTGCGTATTTTTGTTATAGGCTAACAAACATTCCGGTTACAGGCATACCCTGTGGCTGGCAAACTCAACAGGAGTACCCTCATGAACAAATTTCTTTTGCGTTTGGTGATCAACGCCGTTGCGCTTTATGCCGCGGTGATGCTGGTGCCGGGTATCGAATTGCGCGGCAGCTATGCCTCCATCCTCTGGCTGGCGCTCATCTTTGGGCTGGTCAATGCACTCTTCCGGCCGCTGCTCAAGTTCCTCACCTGTGGCTTGATCCTGCTGACGCTTGGGCTATTCACCTTCGTCATCAACGGCTTCCTGTTCTACCTGACCTCGGTCATCGGGCAGTCTTTCAATATTGGCATCCTGCTCAATGAGCCCGTCTGGTGGAACGCATTCCTCGGCTCGCTGGTGGTCAGCCTGGTGAGCATTGTGATGAGCACCATCTTGAAAGACGAGTTGAAGAGTCGCAAGTAGCCCAAACTGTGTATTGTGTAAAAAGTCTCGCCCCTGACCGGGGCGAGACTTTTTGATTTTATCGTCAGCGCAGGTCAGGACCCTCTATCCACCCCCCAGCCCTTTCAAACCACCCGCGCTCCTCGCCGTTTTCACAGCACGCACGATCGCCCGGGCCAACACCTCAGCTGCGAAAGCGCCCACGGTGGTGACATCGGCTTTGCGCTCACCCGTGGCAATGGCAAAGATGGTATCGCCATCGAATTGGGTGTGTGCTGGGCGAATGGACTGTGCCAACCCGTCCTGTGCCATCTGAGCGACCTTTGTGGCTTCGGCTTTGGTCAGTTTTGCGTTGGTGGCCACCACACCGATCACCGTGTTGGAGTGGATGGCCGTGTGCGCTTGATTCCGCTTCA
>CAZJMZ010000089.1:0-11382 GCA_964547115.1 uncultured Anaerolinea sp.
GATGCCCAGGATACCGTCAGCACGGTGCAATCGGTGGCCTCAACGATGCCGCTCGAAACCCTGCAGGCTCTTGCCACCTCCATCCCGGTCGAAACGCTGGTCGCGATCCCTTCGGCCTTGCCGACCGAGTTTTCTGATTTCGGGAACGCGGCCAACCCGCAGGATAAGCCGCTCGAAGAATGGAAGGGCATTCCCATTCCGCCCTCGGCCATTGCAGGGAACGAAAGCCCCGGTATTTACAGTTTTTCGGCGAAGGCCACCATTCAGGAAGTGCTTGATTTCTACAAGAAGGCCATGGCCGATAAAGGCTGGAATGAACTCTTCGCGATGCCCGATACCGGCAGCGGGGCGCTGCTGACCTACGAAAAAGGTGGCAATACCTCCACCGTTACCATTACTGTCGACCCGAACAACGCCGGCCAGGTGCTGGTCTTTGTGACCTTCCAATAAGCCTGCCTGATTGGCATTTCACCGGGATGCGCTATATAGCGCATCCCGGTTTTTATTTTCTCGATCGGGGAACATTCGCGCCGGTGAGGCGTCCTCGGTGTGATGCGAGTGATTTGCAAGTTGATGCTCTTCTCGCAGCATCAGATCTGGAGGCGCCTGATATACCCGCAAATCGATCACCTGTCTTCAATTGGAACGCCGACCCGTTGAAGATGCCGCCTATTCAAAATATTCAACAGGAGAAGAGCCATGTTTACCAGACCAAAAGCCCTTGCAGCAGGGATGTTGTTCGTGTTGCTGTTCACCGTTGCTTGTGGCGCCGCTGCTCCGCAAGCGACCACTGAAGCGCCATTGCCGAACCAGCCTGAAGGGTATGCTCCGGCCGCAACTGAGGCACCAGCCTCCGGCTACGTCAATGAAGCGCCCGCGTTCAGTCCTACATTGGGTGCGCCGATGCCCAATGTTCCGCAAGCCAACCGGGAGCCGTACGATATGTTCTTTCAGGATTACGGGGTCAACCCGCTGATCGATACCGAAGACGACAACCTTTCCACCTTTGCCCTCGATGTGGATACCGGTTCCTATACCGTGATGCGTAATTATCTCAGCGAAGGCAACCTGCCGCCCACCGACTCGGTGCGTGTGGAAGAATACATCAATTACTTTAACCAGGGCTATGCCAACCCACCGTTCCATCAAGCCTTTGGGATCACGGTCGATGGTGCGCCCTCGCCTTTCACACAAACCGAGCGTTACCAAATGCTGCGTGTGGGCATTCAGGGGTATGAGGTCCCTGAAGAAGAGCGCAAGGATGCCTCGCTGACCTTTGTGATCGATGTCTCCGGTTCGATGGATATGGACAACCGCCTCGGGCTGGTCAAACGCTCGCTGGAATTACTCGTCGAACAACTGGACCGAAACGACTCAGTGAGCATTGTGGTCTACGGGACGGAAGCCCGCGTCGTTCTCGACCCGACGCCTGGTTCGGACAAAGAGACCATTCTCGCCGCGATCTACAATTTGCGTTCCGAAGGTTCCACCAACGCTGAAGCGGGCATTCGGCTGGGGTACAAGATGGCCTTGCGGGCCTACAATCCCGAAGGCATCAACCGGGTCATCCTGTGCTCTGATGGCGTGGCTAACGTAGGCAACACCGAAGCAGACGTGATCCTCAGCGAGATCCGCGGCTACGTGGAGGAGGGCGTGACGATGACGACCATCGGCTTCGGCATGGATAACTACAACGACACCCTGATGGAGCAGCTCGCCGATAATGGCGATGGTTTCTACGCCTATGTGGACGACATGCGCGAGGCCAAACGCCTGTTTATCGATAACCTCACCAGCACCCTGCAGACCATTGCGCTCGATGCCAAAGTGCAGGTGGACTTCAACCCCGAAGTTGTGATGCGCTATCGCCTGGTCGGCTTCGAGAACCGGGCCGTGGCCGACGATCAATTTCGCGATAATTCTGTGGATGCGGGCGAGATCGGTGCCGGTCATTCGGTGACCGCGCTGTACGAAGTCAAACTGTACCCCGAAGCCTACGGCCGGATCGCCACGGTCTACCTGCGCTGGCAGGACCCGGACACCAAAGCCGTCACTGAGCTCTCCAAAGATCTCGCAACGGGCGATCTGGCACGCGAATTTCGTGATGCCGATGTCTACTTCCAACGAGCGGTCGTTGTGGCGGAGTATGCCGAGATCCTCAAGCATAGTTACTGGGCTGAAGGCAGTTCGCTGTACGACGTGTATCGCGAAGCCCAACGGATCATGGAAGACATGCCGCGCGAACGCGATATGGAGGAATTCGTAGACCTGATGGGGCAGGCCTTGCAGTTGAGCGAGTGAATCAAAAAGCCCCGGGTTACAAGCCCGGGGCTTTTTGATTCACTAAAACGCAAAATCTGGATTCAACCCCTGCGTATTGGATGTTTCGTGCCGGGCGAGCGTTTCAATATATGCGTGCAGATCGTCCACCGAGTCGAGGAGAATATCGGCATGCGGGATCAGGTCCCGGGCGGAGGAAACGCCGGTGAGCACGCCCACAGCCAACCCTGCGCCTGAAGCGCGTGCCATCTTCATATCCGAGATGGTATCGCCGATCACCATGACCTTGGAAGGCTCGAGATTCAGCCGCCCGCAGATCGTTTGCACCATGTCCGGCGCGGGCTTGGAGGGGATGCCGTCATCGGCGCATACCATGGTCGCAACGAACTCATCCACATCGAAGGCCTCCAGCAAGGCCTGGGTGGGGGCGCGGTCATCAGCTGTGGCGATGGCGACCTGAATGCCTTGTTTGTGAAGCGCGTGGAAGAGTTGGCGCATGTCGGTGCAGGGTTTGGCCAGCAGCACCGGGTCTGGGATGCACCAAGCCGCCTCGATCACTCGTTGGGCCTCCGGGCCACTTAAACCCTGTGCCTGCAGGACTTCGATGGTCAGTTGGTGTAACCTGGCCATGGGAGAAGCCGCCAGCATGCCCTGTGCTGAGACCTGCTTGAGGGCCTGGTCGTAGCCAAAGGCGGCGCACAGTGCATCGCGCACCTCCAGGCCGCTGGCCTGTTTCAACTGTTCTGCCAGATACAACGTCCAGCCGCCCCACATGGCATTGAAATCGATCAGCGTGCCGTCCTTATCGAAAATGATCGCCTGGGCTCTAAAGTGTTTGAGGTCGTTCAACAAGCGCGTCTCCTTGCGTAAATTAAGGTGACAGCCGCCTCGACAGCGACTGTCACCTTTGTTGTTTTTATGGATTGTACCTGTAGTTTCGTTTTGGAGCCTTGCATCTCACCCACGAAACGACCGGTCCACCAGTCTATTTATACTGCCAGTTCTGCGCATCCCAACTCATGCTGCCCCAGGTGCTGACCACATAGCCCGTCAACTTGGAGCTGAAGCCGTAGCCGTCCTGGAAGAGGTAGATGTAGTTCTGCACGGCATCTTCCTGGATCAGCTTGCCCAACTGGCAATAGGCGTCGCGGCGCTTGGCCTGGTCGAAGGTGCTCCCAGCGGTCGCGATCAACTCGTCAGCCTTGGCGTTGTTCCAGCGGAAATAATTACCGCCATCGGCGTTATCTGCATTGGGCACATTGGCTGAGGAGTATGAATCCTGAACGCTGCCTTGCGGTTCCAGTCCGTAGCCGCGGTCGAAGATCAGCATGTCGTAATCGCCGGTCATGCGCGGCGAGCCGTCGGCGAACGAACCAAAGATGATCGAGAAATCATAGTTCTGGATTTTGGCTTCTACGCCGATGGCTTTGAGGTTTTCCACAATGAATTGCTCGGTGCGTTCCAGCGGTTCATAGCTGGTGTAGCCCTGCAGTTCGAGGGACAGCCGGGTTCCATCCTCGGCATATAACGCGCCCTTGGCCACGCGGATGCCGTCATCGCCCTTGACCCAGCCTGCTTCGGTCAGCAGTTGGTCGGCTTTGGCGGCGTCGAAGGTGTACAGGCGCGGAATATCGCACTCGTACCAACCATATGCAAAGGGGCTGGTCGAAGGCTTCACCTGTCCGTTGAGCACATCGTTGATCAGCGTGTCGTAATCGATGGCGTACGAAATCGCCTGCCGCACACGGGGATCGCCCAGGATCGGGTGGGGCGCCGCGCCGCTGGGGTCGTTGTCGCCGGGTTTGCTCAGGTTGAAGTCAATGGCCATGTTCCAGATACCTGGCACCAGCACCTGCTCGCCTGCGCCGTTCAGCGCCTTGTCGTAATCCACTTTGTCTTCGCCGGGCCACAAATGCACCTGCGCTTCGCCCTGGATCATCAAGGCTGTTTGCGCGGCAGGTTCGGGTACGATGCGGAAGATCAATTTGTCCAAATAGGGCTTGCCTGATTCGTAGTAGTTGGGGTTGCGTTCCATGGTGATGCTTTCACCGCTGCGCCACTCGGTCACCACGAACGGACCGGCCGCCACGGGCTTCATGTTATAGGCCCATGTCGTCATCTCTTCGGGTTTCCCTGCTGCGTGGCGTGGCAGCAACCCGGAGGCGAACTGTCCCAGATAGCCTACGAACGGTGTACTGTATTTCACCACGGCCGTGACGGCATCGGGCGTCTCGATGCTTTCGATCAGGTCGAAGCCGTCGGTGGAACTGAAGGCCCCGCTGTTCGGGTTCGAGATCACCTCCCAGGTGAACTTGATGTCATCCGAAGTCAACGGCTGCCCGTCCGACCACTTCAACCCCTCGCGCAACTTCCAGGTGACGGTCAACTGGTCATCCGACAAGGTCGGCAGGTCGGCGGCGAGGCGCGGCTCGTAGACACCGTTGGCGTTGGGGGTGGTTAGCCCGATCACAGTGGCGTCCGCCACTTGCCGGACGATCGCCGCATCAGCCAGATAACGATTCAGCCCTGCCGGTTCTTCCGGAATGATCAGGACGACCGTCCCGCCTCCGCCTTCAACGGCAGCTGGTTCGGTCCCCCCGGCAGCTTCTGTGGCTGGAGCCTCAACTGCGCCACCTCCGCCACAAGCTGTGACCAGCAGCCCCAGCAGGATCAACAAACTCAGTACCTTCGATTTCATCTTCTCTTCTCCTTTTTGATTGTGTCACACAGGTCACGCGTCAAGCCGACCTGCCCAATTACTTTTCATGCACCACATAGGGGTCGAATGCATCGCGCAACCCATCGCCGATGAAGTTGATCGCCATCACGGTGACAAAGATCATCGCCCCGGGGAACACTGCCAGCCACGGCGAGCGGAATACATGGATCTGCGCGCTCTCCAGAATATTGCCCCAACTCGGCGTGGGCGGCTGGATGCCGAACCCTAGATAGCTTAAGCCAGATTCGGTGATGATGGCAAAGGCCATTTGCAGCGTGCCGCTCACCAGCAGCGGGCCCAAGCTGTTCGGCAGGATGCGCAGAAAGATCAAGCGGGCATCGCTGGCGCCGAGCGCTCTCGAAGCCGAGACAAATTCCTTTTCGCGCAATACCAGAAACAAGCCGCGCGTGATGCGGGCGGGCAGCATCCATGCAAAGGCGCTGATGGCGAAGATCACCAGCCAGATGCTGTTGCGCAGCCCTTCAAGGGCGGGCAGTTCGCGCAGCAGGGCGCTAAGCAGGATCAACACGAACACCACTGGCAGGATGAGGAACGTATCGGTGATGCGCATGAGCAGGTTGTCGACCCAGCCACCATAGAACCCGGAGAGCGCTCCAACGACCACGCCGAACATCAACGCCAGCAATGTGGAGAAGACGCCCACCGCGATCGAGATCTGGCCACCATACAGGATGCGGGTGAACACATCGCGCCCGAGTTCATCGGTGCCGAACCAGTGTTCGGCGGAGGGGGAGGCGAATTCGTTCTTTGGGTTCTGCTCGGTGGCGGAATAGCCGGTGAACGGCGCAGCCAGCACAAGCAGGGTCATCAGCACCAGCACGAACAGCGAAGCATAGGCAATGCGATGCCGCCTGAAGCGCCGCCAGATCAGCGCCGAGAGACTCTCTGCTTGTGGGGCAGAAGAGAGTATGGGTTCGAGAGAGGCGATCTCAGTCATAGCGAATGCGTGGGTCGAGGAAACCGTACAGGATATCAGCGAGCAGGTTGAATAGGAGTGTGAGCGCGGCGTAGATCATCATTACGGCCAGCAGGATCGGGTAATCCCGGCCACGGGCCGCATCCCAGAACAGGCGGCCCATGCCGGGCCAGGCGAAAATGGTCTCGATGAATACCGCGCCACCGAAGACGGTGGGCAGGTCAAGCGCCATCAGCGTGACCAAAGGCAACAAGGCATTGCGCAAGGCATGGCGGAAGTTGACGACGCGCGCGGTCAGTCCTTTGGCGCGGGCTGTGCGGACGTAATCTTCGTTCAACGTCTCGCGCATGGCGGAGCGCAGGAAGCGTGAATACCAAGCCACGTAGCCAAAACTCAGAGCCGTCACCGGCAACACTAAATGCCAAAGCAGGTCGGGTAGATCACCTTCCTTGCCGATGGTATACATGCCACCCGCAGGGAACAGTGGGCCTTCACCGAACGGGTTGTTGAGATAAAAGATAACGATGAGCAACAGCCCCAGCCAGTAGACCGGCACGCTTTGTCCTGCAAAATTAAACGTAGTGATGATGTTATCGAATAATGAATAAGGCTTGAGTGCCGAATACACTCCGATGGGGATCGCAAAGATCAGCATCACAATAAAGCCGACCCCGAACAAGAGCAGTGTGGCAGGCAGGCGCTCGGCGATCATCTCAGCCACCGGGCGGCGGAACTTGATCGAGTAACCCCAATCGCCTTCGAGCACAAAGGCCTGAATCCACTTCACGTATTGCACGGGGAGTGGCTGGTCAAGCCCCAACCGTTCGCGCAGCGCCGCCAATTGCTCGGGTGTGACATTGGGATTGCGTTCGGCCTGCGCCAGTGGGCCACCCGGCATGAGCCGCACAATGCCAAAGAGGAACACGCTCAGCAGGAGCATGATCGGAACGGTTTGCAAAAGGCGGCGGGTGATATAGGTGGTCATAGGAAAGTGGACAAGAACACAAGACGTGAAAACTGAACCTTGAAGCTCATTCCTCGTAAACGATCCGTCCGTCCATTATCGTCAGCACCACATGGGCCTGTGCGATTTCGTCCGATTGTAACGCAAACAAATCATGCGAGAACAAGACCAGGTCAGCCAGATAGCCTGCCTTGATCTGTCCTTTCTCGTATTCTTTGAACTCCACATAGGCTGCATCACGTGTGTAACCGAGAATACATTCATCCAATGTGAGACGCTGGTCTGTTGAGTCAGGTGCCAGCTTTTCGCGGTTCAGCGCCACGTGGATGTGGGTCAACGGGTCGAACGGCACCACCGTCCAATCGCTGCCGAAAGCCATGTGTGCCCCGACATTTTTCAGGTCACGCCACGGTTGCCAGTAACGCCAGCGCTGTTCACCGAGCCGTTCGCGTGCCACACCAGCCTCAGCTAGATTCAGAGGTGCATGACTCAACTGTATGGAAGCAATAACCCCCAACTCCGCAAAGCGTGACATATCCTCCGGCTGACAGACTTCCACATGCTCAATGCGGTGACGGGCGTCCCGCCTCCCGTTCAACCTTTGAACTGCTTCGTACCCATCGAGCGTTTGTCTCACTGCGGCATCGCCACAACAATGGACCGCGATCTGCAATCCCAGGCGGTCACACGCGGCTGCCATGCGTGTGAAGTGCTCCAGTGAGAACAACGGCTCAACCTTCACATCCGGCGCATCAGCATACGGGTGGACGTTGAATGCGGTGTACGACTCCCACACCCCATCCATGAAGAACTTGGCTGCGCCGCCGCGCACATAATCGCCTTGCACCTGTTGCATGGCGGCTGCTTCCTGCAAGTCCGCCTCGGTGGCCTCCGGCTTGACCTCGAATGGCACATACACGCGCAAGGTGAGCTCGCCTGCGTCTTCTGCTGCCGCATACGTCAGCAGGTCTTGCATGTTCCCATTCATGTTGTGAACGCTGGTAATGCCGGTCTTGTTAAATTCGCGGGAGGCGCGTTTTAGTCTGGTGCGGATATCGGCCTGGCTTGGCGGCGGAATGATGCTCAAAACCGCCCGCATGCCGCTCTCGCGTAATTCGCCGGTGGCCACGCCATTCGCATCGCGGAGGATATTTTCGTTGTCACCTGCATGCAAAATTCCCGCCAATTCCAATGCCTTTGTGTTCGCCCAGGCCGTATGCGCATCTGCCGACCGCACGTAGACCGGGCGGTCGGTAAAGAGCGCGTCCAGTTCGTGCCGGTTGTTAATGATGTTATATCCAATGCGCCGTCCGATGACCCACGGGCTGGCTGGATTGTTATCTGCGTACTGGCGCAGCACTTGCCGAACGTCCTCGGCACTTCTGGCGTTGCTGAGTTCGGCGTAACCCATCCAGGTTGCGCCAGAGAGCAGATGCACATGTGAGTCAATGAAGCCAGCTGTCATCGTCCTGCCCTGGCCGTCAATGACTCTCGTTCTTGTATCGCAAAATGCCTGGGCACCTGCGTCATCGCCAACATACACAATGCGGTTGCCTTCTATGGCAACCGCATGGGCGCGTGGATACGATTCGTCACTGGTAAAAACGCGCGCGTTGATGATGACAATATCGGCTTTGGTCATTCGTGTTGGTTGTGGCTCGGGTATGAACTATGCCTCAAATACGACCCTGCCATCGATCATCGTCAGCACCGGCTTGGCAGACATGATCTCCTCCGGCTTAACCTCAAACAGGTCATGCGAGAACAGCACCAGATCGGCGAGATAGCCTTCCTTGATCTGGCCCTTCTCGTTCTCTTTGAATTCGACATAAGCCGCGTCGCGCGTATACCCGACGATGCATTCTGCGAGCGTCAGACGTTGATCAGGATTTTCAGGCGCAAGCTTTTTGCGGTTGAGCGCCACATAGATGTTGAGCATCGGGTCGAACGGTGCCACCGTCCAATCGCTGCCCAGGCACAGATGCGCCCCGGCATTTTTCAGATCCCGCCACGGGAACGAGATGGGCCAACGTTGTGGCCCGGTACGCTTGGTCCACACCACATCCTCCTCCAGGCTGAAGGGCGAGTGACTGGTCTGCATCGAAGCGATGACGCCCAATTGCTTGAAGCGCGGCATGTCGCTGGGCTGGCAGACTTCGATGTGTTCGATGCGGTGACGGGAATCCCGCTTCCCGTTCGTCTTTTGAATTTGCTCGTACCCATCGAGCGTTTGCCTCACTGCGGCATCTCCACACGCATGGACGGCGATCTGCAACCCCAGTTTGTCGCAGAGGGTGGCCATGCGCAGGAAGTGCTCAAGTGTGAAGATCGGCGGAACGATGCCCACACTGGGGTCATCGTCATACGGGTCCACATTGAAGGCTGTGTACGATTCCCACACACCATCCATAAAGAACTTGGCCACTCCGCCGCGCACATAATCCATTTGCACTTTGGCCATTTCGGCAGCTTCTTTCAGGGCCTCTTCTCCCACCTCGGGTTTGACGTGGTAGGGCACGTACACACGCATATTCATTTCACCGGCATCTTCGAGCGCGGCATAGGCCATAAGCTCTTCCATGTCCCCATTCATGTTGTGGACGCTGGTGATGCCGGTCTTGTTGAATTCGCTGATGGCCAGTTTGAGCAATTCGCGTTTGCGGTGAGCGTCTGGCAGGGGGATCAGCTCTGTGACCGTGTGCATGGCATCACCTTCGCGCAATTCACCGGTGGCCAGCCCCTGCTCATCACGGACGATGATGCCATTGGTCAACTCGCGCCCGTCGTCCTTGAGGACGCCCGCCAGTTCAAGCGCCTTCGTATTTGCCCAGCCGGTATGACCATCGAAAGCGCCGATGTAGACCGGGCGGTCGGCGATGATCTCGTCGAGTTCCTGCCGCGTCGAAACAATGCTGTAGCGGATTCCGCGGCCCACGACCCATTCGTGGGTTTTGTTCGTTTCAGCGAAGTCAAGCAGGACCTTTTTCAGATCCTCTTTGGTGTTGACCTCCCGTAGTTGGGCATTGCCCATCCAGATCGCGCCCCAAAACAAGTGGACGTGCGTATCAATGAAGCCCGGGGTGAGCGTATGCCCCTGCCCGTCAATGACGCGGGTGGAACCGCCTTTGAAGGCCTCCGCTCCGGCGTTATCGCCCACATAGACAATGCGATTGCCTTTCACAGCAACCGCCTCCGCGTGTGGGTTGGAATCGTTGCTGGTGAAGATCTTGGCATTGGTGATGATCATGTCGGCAGGTTGGGGCATGGGATTCTCCTTGTTTTCATTGGGTGACAGCTGAATTTTTGAATGGGTTGTCACCTTCGGCTTGAATATACATAAGTTGAGGGTGTGGGTCAAGGAATAAGTTGATTTACGAATTACCGAAACCGACTTAAAATCTTCCTCATGACCACCAATGAAACCGCCTATAACCAGACCCTCGACTATCTCTACTCTTTTGTAGATTACAGCCTGAAACATTCCTCCGAACTGGCCAAGGCCGAGTTCAACCTGGACCGCATGTTCGCCTTGATGGAAGCTTTGGGTAACCCGCAAAAACAATACCCGGTCATCCATGTGGCCGGGACGAAAGGCAAAGGCTCGGTCTCAGCGTTGTGTGCGAGCGTGCTGCGGGCGGGCGGCTACAAAGTCGGCTTATACACCTCGCCACATTTGCTCGATTACTGTGAGCGCATTCAGGTCAATGGCGAGCCCATTTCGCACGAGACCCTGATCTCGCTTGTCGAAGAGATCAAGCCTGCCGTGGCGCAGATTCCCAAACTCACCACGTTCGAGATCACCACCGCGCTGGGTTTTCTCGCCTTCGCAAAACAAGGTTGCACCGCTGCTGTCATCGAAGTGGGGTTGGGCGGGCGACTCGATGCCACCAACGTTGTCACGCCGGCGGTCTCGGTCATCACTTCGCTATCCTATGACCACATGGCGGTGCTCGGCGATACTTTGGCCAAGATCGCCGGTGAAAAGGCAGGCATCATCAAACCAGGTGTACCGGTCGTTTCTTCGCCGCAAAAGGACGAAGCCCTCGAAGTCGTGGAGCGCGTAGCCAGCAAGATGAATGTCCCGCTGACCCTCGTCGGCCGGGATGTGCGTTACGAGCCGCTCACTTCTTCTTTGGATGGACAAACGCTTCGCCTCTTTGACTCCCATCAGCCTGCCCCGATCACCCTGAGCCTTGCCCTGCTCGGACGCCACCAACTCGAAAACGCTGCCACGGCCTATGCCGCCCTCCGCGCCAGTGGGCTCGAACTTTCAGTAGAAGCCCTCCAAACTGGCTTTTCTCAGGTACAATGGCGCGCCCGCTTCGAAGTTGCCCGCCTCGACCCGCCCGTCATTTTCGAGTCTGCGCACAACCAGGATTCGTTCGCCAAATTGCGCGAGACGCTCGAAGAGCATTTCCCCGGCAAATTGGCCTATCTCATCTTCGGCGCTTCGGAGGATAAGAACATCCCCGGCATGTTCGC
>CAZJMZ010000090.1:0-11343 GCA_964547115.1 uncultured Anaerolinea sp.
GTGCCACAGCGGGAATCATTTCTGTGAACAGACCTTCTACCAATGCCAGCACATCGTCGCGATGCACATACGACATCTCAAGGTCGAGCTGGGTGAACTCCGGTTGACGGTCGCCGCGCAAGTCTTCATCGCGGAAGCAGCGCGCGATCTGGAAATACTTGTCCATGCCTGCGACCATCAGCAATTGCTTCAACTGCTGCGGGGACTGGGGCAGGGCGTAGAACTGTCCGGGGTTGAGACGAGACGGTACGAGGTAGTCGCGTGCGCCTTCAGGCGTCGCTTTGAACATGATCGGCGTTTCAATTTCAATAAAGCCTTGCTGATCTAGATAGTCGCGCATGAACTTGATGACCTTGTGACGCAGCACCATGTTCTTGGTCAGGCGGTCGCGGCGCAGGTCGAGATAGCGGTATTTGAGGCGCGTGTTCTCGTCGGGCAGATCCGCGTCAGAGCTGACCATGAAGGGCAGGGTCTTGGCAGGATTCAAAATGGTGATGTTCCTGGCAATGATCTCAACATCGCCCGTTGCCATCTTGGGGTTTTCCATTCCAGCCGGACGTTTCTGGACCAGTCCCTCAATTTGCAGAACCCATTCAAAGCGCACATTGGCAACCTGGTCCAGAATTTCCTTGGGCAGATCCGGGTTGATGGTGATTTGAATCGTCCCCGAACGGTCGCGCAGATCAAAGAATGCCACCCCGCCGTGATCGCGCCGTCGATTCACCCAGCCAGATAGGGTGACGGTCTGCCCGGCATGGCTGGCGCGTAGTTCTCCGCAAGTATGTGTTCTGTACATGGTGTGCCTCCGAAAGTTTTCTGTCATCCTAGCGGATATTCCGGCTCGGGCTGGGTTGCGTTATCCATTAGGTTGACATTGGTTTGCAGGTATAAAAAATCGCCCGTCGCATTGGCGTTGGGCGATTTTGTGTGACTGGTTTGTGTTCGTCAATCAGCAAAGCTTCGCCCAACGATGAGAATTATCGTTATTATCGTTGTTATTATTGTTGTTGCTGGCGAAGCTGTACTTGCATTTCATGATGGCGGCATTATAGCACAGAGTTTCGGGCGCGGGGGAGTTTTCAGTGTGGCGCGGGTGTGGATGGTATGGCAGGCTGAAAGGGGGATGATGCGCAGCCTGTCTGATTTTGGGGAATCGTTGAGACTCCGTTGCGATTGCGGCGTGGGCGGGCGGTTGCGGTAACATCTCATTTGTGGCGCAGTCATATGCGCCGATTTGGTAAAGGATTTTGCGATGACGGACGAAAATTCGACAAAAACGGTTGAGGCCCTTAAGGTGCTGGTGGCGGACGATGACGACCTGAACCGGCGGATGATGCAGATCATATTGAGCCGTGAGGGATATCAGGTGCAGTGTGTGGTGAACGGGCAGGAGGCGTATGATGCCGTTAAATCGGCGCGCTATGATATTGTGTTGATGGACCTGCAAATGCCAGTGATGGATGGCATGGAGGCCAGTCGATGCATTCGTGATTGGGAGCAGGACAAGCAGCACACGTTTATTGTGGCGTTGACCGCCAGTTACATGCCTGAAAAAGGGCGTGAATTGTTCGAGGTTGGGATCGATAACTATCTTTCCAAGCCGTTCGAGATCGAACATTTGCGGCGCATTTTACAGTATGGATTCAGCCATACCCGGAATTCGAATTGAGCACCCTGTTTCCAAACGGACGATTAAAAGAACGATTTGTCTGACAGCGAAAACCGACCCACAAGGGGTCGGTTTTTGATTGTCACCAAATAAATTGCAAACATCCAAATGGACTAGGCGTATGTCAGGGGTCTGTAAGGGAAAAGTGCTTGCCGATTCTTGGAAGTTGAATATGTGTGCTGTATAGTTATTATGCAAGACCATTCTTTCACACAGGAGAAGTGAATCATGAGTTACAAAGCAATGTTTGTCCTAAGCGCGGTTGTCACTTTGTTGTTGGGGGTGGCCCTGTTGTTTGCCCCAGCCTCGGTGTTGGAGCAGTTCCGCACGGAGGGGCGTGTGGCCGAAGTGTTCCTCGCGCGTGTGTTGGGCGCCGCGTTGACCACTGTCGGTCTATTGTGGTGGTTCGCCAAAGATGCGGCCGATGCAGCGGTGCAGAAAAGTCTGGGCGTCGTCGGGTTGGTGGGCGCTGTGCTGGCGTTGTTCGTCACCATTCTGGGCATTTCGCCGCTGGTGGGCGTGATTCGTATCAACGGCTGGATTCCCGTGGTGGTGGAAGTAGTGTTCGGCCTGGGCTTTGCCTTTATGCTCTTCCTGCAACCGAAGATGAAGTAGAACCTTCCTGGTGTTGTCCGATAAAAAACGACCACGCTTGTACGGCGTGGTCGTTTGCTTTATTTATGGATCAGGTCGCTGGCTTCATCGAGGCTGACAACTTCCTCATCGGTCAACCTCCAGCCTAGCGCACCGGTATTTTGCAGGGCCTGCTTTTCATTCTTCGCGCCAGGGATCGGCATGGCGCCTTTGCAGATCAACCAGTTCAGCGCCACCTGCGTGTTGGATTTACCGCCGTGGTCCTGACCGATCTTGGTCATCAATTTCAGCAGCGGCTGAACCTTTTGCAGCATCCCCGCATATTGACCGCTGCGCACACCCGCGGGTGGATTCTCTGGCGTGTACTTGCCCGTGAGCAGGCCTTTCTCCAGCGGGCTGTAGGCGATCAGGCGGATGCCCAACTCTTTACAGCGCGCCAGGGTCCCATCCTTTTCAACCGAACGGTTCAACAGGCTGTAATGCACCTGGTTCGAGGCCAGCGGAATATTATGCCGTGCCAGCGCCGAATATGCCGCCAGCATGCGCGTCTGCCCAAAGTTCGAGACGCCCACCGTGCGGGCCAGGCCGCTTTTGACGCATTCGGCTAAACCGTCCATCAAGGTGTCGTTGCTGAGTGTCAGGGCGGGCCAGTGTATTTGGTATAGATCCACACTTTCGAGCTGCATGCGCTCCAGACTTTCTTTCAGCGCACGGGGTAGGGCCTTGCGGCTGAAGCGCCACGGATACGGGAAGAACTTGGTCGCCACCAGCACGGGCTGGTCTGTTTCGCGGATGAAGCGCCCGAGCAGGCGCTCGGAACGTCCATTGCCATACACCTCGGCCGTATCCACAAAGCGGATGCCCTCCGCCAGACTCACTTCAAAGACTTTTTGCACATCCTCGTCCCCGTAGCCATTCCCATATTGCCAGACCACCCGGTCGCCCCATTGCCAGGCGCCGAGCCCCATTTCCACCGCGTGTAGAAAACGCGTCTCATTGCTGATTTCGGTCACAGGAGCCTCCTGAAAAGTCGGCTGATTGTATCGTATTTTTGCTCTCATGATACAATCGAGCCCGCTCAATATTCGGAACTAATGGAACCTCAATCCCTCACTGTTGTGTAGTGAGGGGCATGACGTGCCCTGAGTTCCAGAAGGATGGCCATCATGCCCCAACCCAATGCGCGGGACTTCGAAACCGCTTCAGAACTCAGCCGACGCCTGACTCTGCCCTTTCAAAATTTATCCCTGCTGACGCGTGCCCTGACCCACCGTTCCTACGTCAACGAGAACCCCAACTCCACCGAAGACAACGAACGCCTGGAATTCCTGGGCGATGCCGTGCTCGATTTTGTTGTTGGTGCGTGGGTCTATCACCGCTTTCCCGAAATGCCCGAAGGCGACCTGACCAAACTGCGCTCGGCGCTTGTGCGCAATGACCAGTTGGCGCACTTTGCCCGCGATCTAGACCTGGGCCGCGCTCTGCGCCTCGGGCGCGGAGAATTCATCACCGGTGGCGGCCATCGCGATGCGTTATTGGGGTCCACGTTCGAAGCGGTGATTGGGGCCCTTTATCTGGATTCAGGCCTGGGGGCGGTGGAAGCGTTCGTGAAACCGCTGCTGGAGGCGGCACGCGAAGAAGTCATCACGCGTCTGCATGATCCCAAATCGCTGCTGCAGGAATGGGCGCAGGCACAAAAATTGGGCTCGCCGCATTATCACACCACCTCCATGACCGGCCCCGACCACGCCCGCACCTTCGAAGTGGAAGTGCGGATCGGCGATGAAGTTGTCGGGCTTGGCAGCGGCACCAGCAAACATTCCGCCCAAAGCGCGGCAGCGGCGGCGGCCCTCAAAAAATTGGGGATCGGGTAAGCCCTTAATTCAAAATCTTAAATCGTAGACCGCAAATATGCCTCTCAGACTTAAATCACTCGAATTACAAGGATATAAAACGTTTGCATCGAAGACCGTCTTCGAATTCGCGAGCGGAATTACAGCCATCGTGGGGCCGAACGGTTCGGGCAAATCGAACGTGGCCGACTCGCTGCGCTGGGTGCTGGGCGAACAGTCCTACACACTCCTGCGTGGCAAGAAGACCGAAGACATGATCTTCAATGGCTCGGAACATCGCGCCCGTGCAAGCATGGCTTCTGCGCACATCACCTTCGATAACGCCACCGGCTGGCTGCCCGTGGACTTTACCGAAGTGGGTATGACGCGCCGCGCGTATCGTGATGGTCACAATGAATATTTGCTCAACGACCAGCAGGTGCGCCTGCGTGATTTGAACGAACTGCTTGCGGCTTCGGGTTTATCGGAACGGACGTATACCATTCTCGGGCAGGGGCTGGTGGATGCTTCGCTGGCATTGAAAGCCGAGGAGCGGCGCCGCTTGTTCGAGGAGGCGGCGGGGGTGGGTCTGTATCGCGTTCGGCGCGAAGAGGCCGTCAAGCGCCTCGATACCACCAAACACAACCTCGAGCGTGTGCTCGATATCCTTTCTGAATTGGAGCCGCGCTTGCGCAGCCTGGAGCGGCAAGCCAAACGCGCGAACGAATATGCCCGCGCCCAGGCCGACCTGAAGATCATCCTGCGTGAGTGGTACGGCCATCACTGGCACAGGGCCCAACAAGAATTGACAGATTCACGGGAAGTTGTAAAGGCGCAGGAGGCACGCCTGGCCGAAGCACGCGCCGCGCATGAAAAAGCCCAGGCTGAATACAACGCCTTCCGCGAGCGCCTCTCGGGCCTGCGCGGACAGCTCAATGCCTGGCACCGGCAATCAGCCGAATTGCATAACCAACGCGAGGAAGTCAGCCGAGAACTGGCGGTGATGGAAGAGCGCCGCCGGTCGCTGCTCACAGCGCAGGCCGCTGTGCTGGCCGACAAAGAGCGCGTGGACGATGAAGAGCGCATTGCGCGTGAGCGCCTGGCGGAAGTGGAACAGGAAGCCGCCCGCCTGCAAGCCGAGTTCGAAGAGGCCCAAGCCCAGGCCGCTGCATCACAACAATCCTTGCAGGCCCGGCAGACGAACCGCGCCGAGATCGAAGAAAAACAACAAGCCTCGCGCGCGCAGGTCGAACGCCTTGGCGCCCAGCGTGCGGAATCGCAGGCCCGTCTCGATGAATTGAAATCCCGTTTGGAGGCGCTTCAGGCACGCATCGAGGCCGCGAACAAGGCCATCGCAACAGCAGAAGGGCACGCGCGTTCGGTCAGTGAGAATTACGCCGAAGCGCGCAAACGGCGCGAAGCGGTGGAGCAGGAGTTACGGGCTGCACAGGAAAAAGAGACTGGCATCCGGCAGGCCGTTGAAGCTCTGGAGCATGAACGCCGCGCCAAAGCGGATGAGCGTGCCAACCGGCTGGCTGAACACACCCGCCTCAGAGCGCAGTTCGAAGTGTTGGAACAGGCCGAGCAATCGCTGGCGGGATACGCCGAAGGGGCGCGCTTCCTGCTCGATGCGGCGCGACAATCGAAACTTAAGGGCGCGCGCGGCGCTTTGAGTGCAGCCCTCGATGTGCCCGCCGAACTTGAACGCGCCATTGCCGCCGCCTTGGGCGATACGCTCGATGCTGTGCTGCTCGATGCTAATGATGTCGAAGAGGCGTTGCAGTTGCTGGAGTCTGAAGAAGCCGGGCGTGCGGTGTTGTTGCCGTTGGTCGATGGCCAGGGGCTGGCATGGTCAGTGCCGGGCGAGGAGCAGGTGCTGGGTCTCGCCTCAGATCTGGTGAACGCGCCCGATGAATTGCGTGCCGCCGTCCGGTTGATGCTCGGGCAGACCCTTGTTGTCCGTGACCGTGCGACTGCCCGTCGCCTGGTATCCGGGATTCCGACTCACGCGCGCATTGTGACTCTGCTGGGAGAGGTCTTCCGTGGTGATGGCCTGATCATCGCCGGGAAGTCCGCCTCTTCCACCGCCCTGAGCCGGCCTCGCCAAAAAAGAGAATTGACCGAAGCCCTGACTGCGTTGAGCGTGCAGCTTGAGTCGTTGAACAGCGATGTCGATGCGCTTTCTGCGCGGATCGCCGAGGCGCAGCGTGAACTGGCGGGTGCAGAGGCCGCAGTGCGCGGGCAGCGCGTCAGCCTGGAGCAGGCTGATGGTTTTGAGAAGCAGGCCGGTCTTGAGTCTGAATCGGCGCGGCGGGAGTTGGAATGGCAACGGGTGCAGCAGGTCCAATTGCAGGCCGAGGCCGATGAGGCGGCGAACATCCGCACGAATCTCCTGCAGGCGCAGGTTGATCTGGAAGGCGAAGTGACGCGAGTGCAGGGTGACCTGCAAGCGTTGTCTTCGCAGTTGAGCGAAGCTGACCTGGCTGAAGCGCAGGGGCAGGCCTCCTATTGGGGCACGCGGGTGGCCGTGGCCGAGCGTGCGCTGGCTGATGTGACTGCGCGGAAAGATGAGCGCGCGAAAGAGGTCGGGCGGTTCGATGCGCGCCGCATGGAATTGAGCATGCGCTCGAACGAGGCTGAGACTTCGCTCACCGGATTGGATGGAAACAAGGCCGCACTGCATGAACGCGAGAATTCATTGCGCGAGCAGATCGAGGCTTTGCGCGTGTATGTGGACCCTGCCGAGAAGGACCTGGAAACAGCGGAGATGGAGGAAGCGCGTTTGCAAGATGCCGAAGCCAATACCCAGCGTGCACTGGCAACAGGCGAGCGCTTGTTCGGGCAGGTGCAATTGGAGCAGATCCGCAAGCAGGAGGCGCTGGATAACTTGCGCCAGAAGATCACCGATGATTTTGGATTGGTGATGTTCGAGTATGCGGAGGATGTTTCAGGCCCGGTGCCGTTGCCGTTCGAAGGCATGGTGGAAGAGCTGCCCGTGGTAACCGAAGTCTCGCCTGACCTGGAAGCCCAGTTGATGCGCCAGCGCACACAAGTGCGGCGCATGGGTCCCATTAACCCGGAGGCGAAGCAGGAGTTCGAGAAGGAATCGGAGCGTTACACGTTCATGCGCGCCCAGGTGGATGACCTGCACAAGGCGGAAGAGGACCTGAAACTGGTCGTAGCTGAATTGGACGAGATGGTGCGCCAGAAGTTCTCTGAAACGTTCGATGCAGTGGATAAAGCTTTTCGTGCCATGTTTACGCGTTTGTTTGGCGGCGGGTCGGCGCGCCTGGCGCTCACTGACCCGGATAATCTGGTGGATACGGGTATCGAGATCGAGGCGCGTTTGCCGGGTCGTCGTGAGCAAGGACTGGCGCTGCTCTCAGGTGGCGAGCGCAGTTTGACGGCGGTGGCTCTGGTGTTCGCCCTGCTCAAAGTTTCACCGACACCGGTGTGTGTGATGGATGAAGTGGACGCGATGCTCGATGAGGCGAATGTGGGGCGCTTCCGTGACTTGTTGCAGGAACTGAGCAAGGAGACGCAGTTCATTGTCATCACCCACAACCGCAATACGGTGCAGGTGGCGGATATCATCTACGGTATTACGATGGGCCGCGACTCGGCCAGTCAGATGATCAGTTTGCGGCTTGACCAGGTTACTGATGAGATGTTGAAGAGAGGTTGAACCTCCGGCTTGTGAAATGAAAATCGCCCACTCTACTGAGTGGGCGATTTTTTGTTGCACTGTGTGGCCTATGGTTATTGTTGCTGCACGGAGCTGGGGAGCGCGGGCAGGTTGTTGCGCCAGACGTCATCATTTTTGGTGATCTTGCCGTCGGTGGTGGCCTGGTCCACAAGTTTGGTCAGCCAGTCGGTGAAGAAGGTTTGTTGGTTGTTCTGGATCTGGCTGGCGTTGGCGGGCAGTTCCTCACGGGCGATCACTTGAATAATGTGATACCCGAATTGGGATTGCACCGGTTTGCCGATCTCGCCAATGGGCTGGCTGAAGGCGGCATCGCCAAATTCCGTGACATAGGTCTCGCGGGTGGCCCAGCCCAGTACACCGCCATTGGCAGCGGAGCCTGTGTCTTTGGAGTATTTCTTCGCGACTTCGGCAAAGTCCTGCCCGCCCTGGAGCAGGGCTTCCACCACGCCGGCAAGCTGCACGTTATCCACCAGAATGTGGCGGGCGAGCACTTGCTCTACAGATGTGGGGGCGTCCTTGCCGATTTCGGCGAGCATCTTGTCGCGGTAGATCTGGTTCTCGAAGACCGAGCGATAGGTCTTTTCACTGATGCTGAACGTCTTGAGGTTGGTCAGCAAGGTATCGTATTGACTCTTGAACCCATCCAGTGTGTAGGGCGTGGAGGTAGCCGTGGGCAGTTGCGGGATCGGCGTAGGCGAAGCCTGTGCGATGGCCGTGGGTGTGGAAGCCGGATCAGGGGTGTTGGTCGGCCCGGGCGTGGGGGAGAGGAACGGGGTGGGCGTGGAGGTCGGGGGATACAGTTTCAGCTGTTCGGTGGTGAGAGTCGGGAGCAGGACATCGGTGGGGGTGATGGTGGGGGTGGGTGTCCCGTTCGGGTAGAAGTTGAAGTCGCCGCTCTGTTGGATCTTCGCTTCGATCTCATCCGCGCTGACGGTGATGCCGAGTTTCTTGGCTTCCTGCCGGATGACTGCTTCGTCGATCAGCAGGTTGAGCACCTGTTCGCCCAACAGCGCATCAGACTGCAGTTGGAACTGGATCTGTTGCTGTTGTTGTGAAGTATCGAGCCCGAAGTTTTGCTGGTAGAACTGGTAGAGTTGCAGGGTCTTGATCAACTCCACCCGCTGCCATTGCACGCGTTCCTGAAAGTAACCCAGGTTGATGGTTTCACCATTGACCGTGGCTACAGGTTTTTGGAAGCGCAGATAGGTCGTATCCAGAATGCCATAGCCGACGAGCAATACAACCACGGCGATGACCACGGCGGATACGGTTTGGATGATGGCCACCTGCTGGCGTTCACGCTCCTGACGGGCGATATGCTTGCGGGTGGTTGTTTTGGGCCTGTTGCTATTTGTCATGCAGGAACTCCTTCAGAGAAAGGTGGGGTGATTCCCGCCTGGCTCTGGATAGGAATTAGCGCGTCTCATCCATTTGCGCCCCGGTGAAGGGCAGCAAAGCGATGTGGCGTGCCTGCTTGACAGCCTGGGCAACGGCCCGCTGGTGTTTGGCGCAGGCGCCGGTCTGGCGGCGCGGGCGGATCATGCCTTCCTCGGTGACGTACTTGCGAAGGAGGTCGGTCTTTTTGTAATCGATGGTCAGAGTCTTGTCTGCGCAGAATTGGCAGAACTTGGGCTTGGCGAAGAAGCGGCGCTCGCCGCCTCCCTGGCCCTGCCCTTCGTTGGATCGTCTTTCTTCAGCCATTGGGTACTCCAAATAAAGTGAATCCCTAGAAGGGGAATTCGTCTTCCTCGGGCGCCGCGCCGTGTTCTTCGGGGGCGGCTTCGGAGGTGGGTGGGTGGTTATTGTGGTCGCGCCGCTCGCCAAGCATCATCATCTCGTTGGCGACGACTTCCACGCTGGTGTGTTTGCCGCCTTCCTTGTCTTCCCAGCGGCGGGTTTGCAGGCGGCCTTCGATGTAGACCTGTTGTCCTTTGGTGAGATATTGCTTGCAGATCTCTGCCAGGTTGCCCCAGGCCACGACGTTGAACCATTCGGTCTCGTTGTGGCGTTCGCCGTCCACAGTGTTCCAGGAGCGGCTGACGGCCACGGTAAAGGTCGTCACGGGTTTGCCTGAAGGGGTGTAGCGCATTTCAGGTTCTTTGCCGAGATGACCGATGATCTGGACTTTGTTCAAGCCACGGCTCATATCAATCTCCTTTACTTATAAGGCCGGGTTTCAAGCGGCAAGCCTACATGGCGGAGAGCATGTGACGCAGGACAGTTTCGAGATAGCGGATGTTGCGTTCCAGTCCGCTGGCGGCCTTGGGATCGATGGCGATGTTCAAGAGAACATACTGGCCTTCGATCTGCTTGTGAATGGGGTAGGACAGCCGACGGCGGCCCCACACTTCCAGTTTTTCCACACTGCCACCCGCTTCGGTGACCCAGCCAGAGACGCGTTCGACCGCGCCCTTAAAGGCAGTTTCATCCAGTTCGGGCTGGAAAATGCAGACCAATTCATAGTTGCGCATTGGGAGGTTCCTCCTTTCCATGGGATTGTTCCTGTTCGAACCGTGGGTTCGCCGGGAACGGAAAGGCACGTATATGACGTACCTAGGTTTAAGCGGGCGAAGTTTATCACAGTTCATAAAAATGGGGAGGGTTATAATGACGGCGATACCAACCGTATAAGCACATGAACAAGGAAAATGTATGTTTGACCTCCCCAACGACGAAATTTTGCCCCTCTCGAAGGAACATGTCTTCTATACCTGGTCGGCGCAGGCCAGGGTTAACCCCATTCCGGTGACCCGGGCCAAAGGCGTGTATTTTTGGGATGCGGACGACAAGCGCTACCTTGACTTCAACTCGATGACCATGTGTGTCAACATTGGGCATGGAGATGAACGCATCATCAAAGCCATGCAGGCTCAAGCCGCCGAATTGCCTTATGCCGCCCCAGGCATGACCACCAAGGTCCGCGCACTGGCGAGCAAGGCCGTGGCCGAGGTGACGCCCGACCAGGCACTGACCAAGGTCCTGTTCACGCTCGGCGGGGCGGACGCCAACGAGAATGCCATGAAACTGGCTCGCGGCTATACCGGGCGCCACAAGATCCTAACACGCTATCGCTCGTACCATGGGGCAACCGCCGGAGCCATGGCTGCCACCGGCGACCCGCGGCGCGTCGTCTGGGAACCGAACCTGATGCCTGGCATCGTGCATGTTCTTGACCCGTACCGATACCGATCCACATTCCATCGCACCAACCCGGATATTTCTGAAGAGGAGTTTGCCCGCGATTACGTCAACCACCTTGAAGAGATCATCCGCTACGAGGGACCGGAAACCATCGCTGCAATCTTAATGGAGTCTGTTACCGGCACGAACGGCATTATCATCCCCCCGAACGGATACATGCAAGGCGTGCGGGCCTTATGCGACAAATATGGCATCGTGATGATCTGCGATGAGGTCATGAGTGGCTTCGGCCGTACGGGTAAATGGTTTGCCATCGAGCATTGGGGTGTGGTGCCTGACATGATCACCATGGCCAAGGGGCTCACTTCGGCGTATGCGCCGTTGGGAGCTGTGGCCATGAA
>CAZJMZ010000091.1:0-11278 GCA_964547115.1 uncultured Anaerolinea sp.
CGCCCACCCAAACTTTGAGCAGGGCCGAACCAGCCACCACATGGTTGTTGGTGACAGCAATACCCGAGGGGTCGATGATGAAGCCCGAGCCGCGGCCTGCGCCATTGACTACCAAGCCTACCTCAGGGTCACGGAAGGTGCCCTGCGCTTCGATCTGGATCGTGGCCGATTGAACATTGTCGATACCTTTGACCGCATCACTGTTGTTGTTGCTGTTATTGGATGGCTGTTCGTTGTTGGTGTTGGGTTCGCTGGTTGGGTTGGCCCCGCCACCTCCCAGGGCATTACATGCCAGCCCAACGATCGATATGAATGAAATCAGTAGAAAAAACGGACGGAACGGACTCTTCATGTGGTTCTCCTTTTTGAAATGGTCATGTGGTGGGCATTGTATCACTTAAGGAGAGAGTAAAAGTCCCCAAATGGTGCTATTTTTTATTCTGACTCTGTTTGTCTGGAATTAAAACTGTAGCGGTTGGTTGCTGAAGAGCAACCAACCGCTACATAAACAGTATACCGATGGGTTAGGAAAGGGGCAGGCGCGTGCCTGTGATCTTGTTTGCCTCATCTGAGAACAGATACTGCATGGCGGCTGTGATCTCGGCGGGTGTCGAACCGATTCCTTTATTGGTCACGTCAATGGCGCGGACTTGAATGATATTAGCAGTAACCTGAACTTCTTTCAATTCTGCAGCGAGTGAGAGCACCATGTTCTCTTGTGCGGCTTTGGCGGCGGTGTATACACTCGATTTGCCGGGCGGGTTGGGGACGGTGGAGGCTGAGATCACGATGACGCGTCCCCAGTTGTTCCTGGAGAGTGGCCCTTCAAAGGCTTTGAACAGGTTGAAGGTGGTGCGGATGTGCTGGTTGAGCATGAATTCGAGGTCATCTGCGGGGGTTTCGGCGAAGGTCTTGCCGCCCACCCAGCCGCCGACGAGATGGAACAAAGCGTGGACTCCGCCCAATGCAGCAGAGGCAGCCTCGGCGGAGGCTTGCAGCGCCTGCATATCGAGCAGGTCCACGGTTTGGGCATGCAGGCGCCCCGTGGGCAGATTCAAGGCGCGGGTGAGGGCATCCAGTTTTTCGGCGTCTTTATCGAGCAGGGCCAGGTTGTGGCCCTGGCCCGCAAAGGTGTGCGCTACGAGGTTGCCCAGCACACCCGTGGCACCGGTGATGACAATGTTTCTGTTCGTCATTCGTACAATGCCCTGATCTGGTCTGTGCTCATGCCTTCGACGATGGGGGGATCGCTTTGTTCGGGGAGGTGGGGCTTGCCTTTGAAATCGATCATGTGACCGGATTTGGCGGCCTTGGTCTGCAGGTAGAACAGGTTGTGTTCGTTGGTCGGCAGGATGTGCGGCAGGCGCTCGGTGATCTTCACGCCGTGCTGTTCGAGTTGGGCGATCTTTTTGGGGTTGTTGGTCATCAGTTTGATGGACTGCACCTTGAGCGAGTGGAGCATGTGCGCGGCCACGGCATAATCGCGCTCGTCGTCGCGGAAGCCGAGCGCGAGGTTCGCTTCCACGGTGTCGAGGCCCTGGTCCTGTAATGCATAGGCACGCACCTTGTTGGTGAGCCCGATGCCGCGCCCTTCCTGGCGCAGGTATAGGACCATGCCGCGTTCCATGCCGCCGATCTTGGTGAGCGCCGCTTCGAGCTGGTCGCGGCAATCGCAGCGCAGCGAGCCGATGGCATCGCCAGTGAGACATTCCGAGTGCAGGCGCACCGGCACATCCTCCGCACCGATCACATCGCCTTTGATGATGGCCACATGTTCCTTGCCATCGCGGTTGTTCGAAAAGGCCACAATGTGAAAATCGCCAAAGCGGGTGGGTAGTTCGGCCATCGACTCGATATGCACGCAGATATGGTCATCGCCATAGCCTTCACATTCGTGACAGCAATCCTCCTCCAGCAAGACCTGAATTTTTTCATGCATCAATGTAGACATAAATTCCTCCGTAAGCCGTCAGGCGGCTTGAATGATTTGATATTGTAAAACGAGGCCGCCATCGGGATGCTGTTCCACATGCGCCAATGTCAGCGGGACCGCTGCGCTTCTTTCCAAGCCGGAGCCTGCCGCCAGGGTGGGGGCCTTTTCTCCGCCGAAGATCATGGGTGCGATATATACCGAGACTTCATCCACCAGCCCCAACCGCAGCAATTCAAAATTGAGCGTCGCGCCGCCTTCGACCATCAACCGTTGAACGCCGAGTTCCTTCAAGGTGGCCAATGCCCGGGGCAGGTCGACACGTGCCTGTTCGTGGATGTAAACCTCCGCGCCCTGTTCCCTGAGCGCAGCGAGTTGTTCCTTAGATGTCTGATAACTCGTGAATATTACAACCCGCGAGCCGCCCTCGTGTAGGAATTTTGAAGGAATTTTCAGGCCGGCGCGGGTGACAATGCCCACTTTCATGGGGTTGGGCGCCAATCCACGCGCAACCCGGTCGGCACGCAGAGCCTCGGCCTTGACCGTGAGCTTCGGATCTTCGTCGAGCAGCGTGCGCCCGCCTACCAGAACGGCATCGGCCCCGGCACGCAGGCGGTCCACACGGGCCTTGTCCTCTGCCGATGAAATTGCCGCCC
Source organism: uncultured Anaerolinea sp. (assembly GCA_964547115.1). Lineage (GTDB taxonomy): Bacteria > Chloroflexota > Anaerolineae > Anaerolineales > Villigracilaceae > Defluviilinea. Next base: position 2,587 of record CAZJMZ010000091.1, read on the forward strand.
CCCGGCGCGCGAACGTATCGATCTTGCCATCGACGGTCATGGCTACATTGATAAATACAAAAGGGCGATCCATGCGGCTGATATCCTCCAACCCAAAACTTGTTATACAATACTGTGAGTAATTATATATTCGATCCGATCAAGGAGAGAGAGTTATGCGCCGCATCTTTCAGATCATGATGAGCACGTTTGCAGGCCTGTTGTTCGCCTCCGGGTTTGTGCCGCGCGCGCAGGTGACCGCACCAACCATCCTGCTCCTTGACCGCGCGGGCAAGACCACCAACGAGATCACCGATGGGAATACGGTCCGCATCCAAATCTCCCTGCCGCAACCGGAAACGCAGGAGATCACGGTTAACTTTCTGCTCGAAGGACAAACCCCGGTTGGGTCGTGCGTGGTGACGGCCAACGCCAATGCCTGTCTCACGGAACCTTTCCCCGCCCTCGGCTGGTACTGGGGTGTGGACGGCAACCCGCATAACACCGTCCATTTGCAGGCGGTTCTCAACGGGCAGGTCATTTCGCAATCTGATGTCATCCTTGTCAGGCCGCGGCCGGTGGTCATGGTGCATGGCTTCATCTCTTATTGGCAAACCTGGACTCCCTACCTCGGCGAGACCGGCTTCCTTGCGCCGCTGGGGTTGCAGGGGTTCGCCGTTGGTGACGGGCAGGCGCCGGGCATGCTCAATACCGGCGATATGCTCAAGCCCGCCGAACGCACCAACACCCTCGCGCAAAACGCCGATATTTTGGGCGAATACATTGCAGGTGTCAAACAACAGACTGGCGCCGAAATGGTCGACCTCGTCGTCCACTCGATGGGCGGCATGATCTCACGCTACTACATCGACCGTGTGATGCAAGACCGCGACGTGGCCCAACTTATCATGCTCGGCTCGCCGATGGGCGGCTCTGATTGCGCCGTGTTGCCGGCTGCGCTTGGTTTTTACCTGCCCGCCTCCATCGAGATCCGCGAGGGTTACATGCGCGGTATCTTCAACCAACAGATCACGCACCGCCGCGGCATTGAGTTTTACGACCTTGGCGGCACCGCCATCAATGAAGCCTTCAAGTCGCCTTGCACTGCCGTGCCCAACGATACGGTGGTCGGTTTTGCCAGCATCAACGCCATCACACTGCAAACCGCCCAACTCCCCGACATCCACAGCAACCTGACCCTTTCCCCGATTGCCTTCAACGACTTCGTCAGGCCGTTGCTGACCAAAACTGCCGGGACGTTCCCGCCGGCCCCCGATCCTGCCCTGCCGCCCCAAACCGAATCGCCCCTCGACTTTACCCGCGTCTACACCGGCCGCGTGGACTTTGGCGGCTCCACCGACCTCACCATCAACGTGGACGCCGGGTTGAGCGTGGCAGGCTTTGCACTGTATGACGCTTCACGCTCTGTTAACACCATTGTGCGCGGCGCAAGCGGCAACGTCATCGAACTGAACCCGGAGACCAACGGCTTCATCAAAGTGGATGACCCCTCTTCCATGCTGTACCTCGGCTACGGTTTTGCCAACCCCAAACCCGGCCCGTGGCGGATCACTGTGCAAGCCACAGAAGACACACCCGCCAGCGGTGCAGACTTTGCCATCTCGGTCTACTTTGTGGGCGGGGCAAAACTCGAAGCCAGGTCAGATACACTGGTTCCAAAGATCCAGCAACCGGTGAAGCTGGAGGCGGCGCTCTCGCTGGCGGGTCAGCCGCTCGAGATCACCCAGGCTCAGGCCTTGATTCGGGATGCGGACGGAAACATCCAGACCTTGAATTTTCCCGCAGGGCAGGCTGTATCGGTCGAATGGCTGCCACAACGCTCCGGCACTTATGCCGTGGATGTGATTGTCACAGGCCTTGCCCCCGATGGCTCGACCGTGGAACGCACTGACTTTCTTGCGCTCGAAGTGCAAACGAACCCTGGGAAAGGACAGGTTACCTTTAACCTCATGGCCTTGATCTTCGGCGTTTTGCTTGCGCTGGGGTTGACCTTGTTCGGTGTTTTCAAAGGCGCAGGACGTCTCTTACGCCGGGTGAAAAAATGACACTTTGGTTTATTCAAAACCATTTTGTGTTTTTGACCGAGCCATGACAAATAGCCCGGGTATGCCGCCGGTGTGTGCGTTATGATTGCCGGGCATTGGCACGCCATTTCTGTGACATTTTTTGGAGGTATCCCGTGACGCCCGTTGAATTTCCTTCTGGCAAGACCTTGTGGTTGCAAAGGCCGGTGGCGCAATGAACCGCCTGCGGCTCGGTTGTACGATCCTGTTCGCCAACCTGTTCCTTGGCGGCTTTTGTTTGTGGGGTGTGTATGCCGGGTATATGAGTTGGACGCTCGAGCAGAACGGCGCAGAGACCACCGGCCATGTGGTGCGGTTGGAAGAGAGCAGCAACGGTGACGGTGGTTGTTGTGTCTACTCGCCGGTCATCGAATTTGAAGCCAGCGGGCAAGCCTGGACCTTTGAAAGCAATAATGCGTCCAGCCCGCCAGCCTATGAAGTGGGTGAGGCGGTTCCCGTGCTCTACGACCCTGCCGACCCGAACACAGCCCAGATCGATCACTGGGCCGAACGCTGGCTGATGCCGGTCATTCTCGTCCCGGCCATGTTGCTCACCGCCTTGATCTTGAATTTCTTCCTCGGCCGTGCCTTTTGGAGAAACGAGTTGGCATAAGTGTTGTTTAAACCGTAGCTGCGAATTTCGCTTTATCCTACAGCGCCGCGCGCACGAATGGATCGTAGTCAGGCCTTGGATTGGATGTAAAATTCAGGGAAAGAAAAATCAGTATGTACGAACATCATAAACAACCCCTTGCGAGCCGCAGGACGTTTGCCCGTCGTCTGATGAATAATGCAGCGCTTGCTTTTGTGGTTTTGAGCGTTTCGCTGGTCATTGGCATGCTTGGATATCATGTACTTGAAGGGCTGTCCTGGGTCGACGCCCTGCTCAATGCCTCCATGTTACTGGGTGGTATGGGCCCGGTTACGCCGCTGCAAACGGACGCCGGTAAACTCTTCGCTTCGTTCTATGCCATTTACTCGGGTGTGATCCTGTTGGCTTCGGTGGGTGTGCTGGTCGCGCCCATCCTGCATCGTTTTTTGCACCACTTCCATCTGGCTGATGAAAAGTAAGAACCAGGAGGTTAAGTATGAAATGTCCCGTTTGTAAAACCAATTCGCTTGATTCCATTAATTTGATCGAAGGCCTGCCTGCCAATCAGTGCCCGGTTTGTAAAGGCATGTGGATCGACTCGAATGCCTATCTCGCGTGGTGGAAGGGCAGGGGTGAAGATATGCCGATCCGTGACGCTGTCACCCGGATCGACCCGGCCTGGAATGTGGATGAACTTAAGTTGTGCCCAAACTCGGGGCATATCTTGAAACGCTACCAGATCCTGCCCGATACCCCTTTTTATCTGGACCGCTGCGGAAATTGCAACGGCATCTGGTTTGATAACCATGAATGGGAAGCGTTGGTGGAGCGCAACCTGCACGATAATCTCAATGAGTTCTTTACGCGGGTCTGGCAGGACCACATCCACACCGAAGAGACCCGCCTGCACATGGACAAGCTGTATCTTGAAAAATTCGGGGCTGAAGAATACGAACGAATCCGGCAGGTGCGAGCCTGGCTGCATGATCATCCGCGCAAAGGGATGTTGCTGGCCTTCCTGCAGGCCGATGACCCGTATAAGTTATGAGGCTGAGTAACAACGACCATGCTTGATCCAAAACAACTCGACCGTATTGTTCGGGCCCTGCCTTTTTTACAGAAGACTGATGAGCGCCTGAAACGCGACCTGCAGAACCATGCCCAGTTTGCCAGAATCCCGGCCGGGCACGATGTTTTTGTGGAAGGCGACCGTGTGGATGGCATTGCGCTGCTGCTTTCAGGGGTGGTGCGTGTGTACAAGATCGGTGAGACCGGGCGCGAGATCACGCTGTATCGGTTTGGTCTCGGCGAGAGCTGTATTCTTACGGCCAACGCCATCTTGAGCCAGCGTTCCTTCCCCGCCATTGCCACGGTGGAGGAGGATGCCGAAGCGGTGATGATCCCTGCCGAGGTGTTTCGTGCCTGGGTCAATACGCATGAGCCGTGGCGTGAGTTTGTCTTTGACCTGCTCTCCGACCGTCTTTCCACGGTCATGGCCGTGGTGGATGAAGTGGTGTTCAAACGCATGGATCGCAGAGTCGCGGCCTTGTTGCTGAAGCAGGCCCAGGCTGAGAATCCGATGCGCATCACGCATCAGGAAATTGCCGCTGAGTTGGGCAGTTCCCGTGAGGTCATTAGTCGTATTCTGGAGGATTTTTCCAGGGCCGGGCTGGTGGAGGTAAAACGCGGCACGCTCGAAGTGCTGGACCCGGAAGGCCTGGAAATGCGCGCACTTGTGTGACTTTGTCACAGACGGGGGGCACTGAATCTCCTACAATATGGTCATCAAACAAACAAAAGGAGATTCAATCATGAAACGCAATATGTCCAATACCGATCGCATCGTCCGTGTCATTGTCGCCGCTTTGTTCGCCTACCTGTACTTCAGCGGTATCGTCGCTGGTGGGCTGGGCATTGTCCTGCTCGTGCTGGCGGGTGTGTTCACTCTCACTGCTGTCGTGGCGTTCTGCCCGCTGTATGCGCCGTTCAAACTGAGCACCTACAAAGGCTAACCGTTACGTTGAGTAAGAGGCGGATGAAAATCATCCGCCTCTTTTTCTCCCATGAACCTGATTCAGTTCCAACAAACCCTGGCCGCCGCTGATAAACCCATCGTGGTCGATTTTTGGGCGCCGTGGTGCGTACCCTGCCGTATGACCAAGCCTGTGCTCGAAAGGTTGGGTCGAGAATACAGCAAGGCTGTGACCTTTCTGCCTATCAACGCCGATGACTCGCGCGATTTGCTGGAACACTTCCAGGTCATTGGCATTCCCACGGTGTTGGTGTTGCGTGGCGGTCAGGTGCAGGCGCGCGTCACTGGAGCGCAAAATGAAGCGGGGTACCGGGTGCTGTTCGAAGCATTGGTAAATGATCGTGAAGTACAGATCCCCATGTCGGCTTTTGATCGGGCACTACGACTTGGTGCTGGTATATTGTTCTTGCTGGTAGGGGTTTCAACTGGCAGTTGGTTGTTAACCGGTGTTGGCGGGCTGGTCGCTTTTTTCGGCTGGTATGACCGTTGCCCAGTGTGGAAAGCCCTGACCAGGATGTGGAAGTTTCGTTAACGAGTCTGCCGCGCCATTCTCATCAAAAAGCTACAATTCACCCTGCCTGAGATTCTTATCAGCACCCATTTTTGGGTGCTGATTTTGTGTCATAATCAGGGCGTGGAATACATCCCCCTGCACTTCCTCGACCAGCCCATCACTGTTCAATTCGATACGCCGCCCATCCGTGAAAAGGCGCCCGATTGCCCGAATGGTTTCGTTTGGGAGGGCAGGGCTTACCGTGTCACGGCAATGCTCTCTGCCTGGACCGATTTCACCCGGCGCGGACGCATGGCACGCAACATGCGGCCCGCGCATGCCTCAGCCGCCGCCACGCGCGGATCGTTGAACGTGGGCCGCTATTACTTTCGGGTGCAGGTGGATTCAGGCCAGGTGTTCGATCTCTACTATGACCGGGCCATGAAAAATGTGGACGAACGCAAAGGGCAGTGGTTCGTATATCGTGAGATGGGAGCCGCTTGATGGAACAGAATCAGATTGACGAGAAGAATGAAACGCCCGTGGTCCCGTGGTCTGTGACCGATACGTGGGTGGGCGTCGGTTTACTGGTGTTGTTGAGTCTCGGCATGGCCGTCCTGCTGGCTTTCGGGGTCAACCGGCAATACCTTGAAAATATCGGCGTGCTGGTGCTGGAGATGATGTACCTGCTGCCGGTGGTGTTGATCTTTGCCTGGCGGCGTGTGCATTGGCGGACCCTCGGCTTTGGCCGCTTCAACCTTGAGACACTGGCGCTCGGGTTCGGGTTGTTGCTCGGCGGATACGTCATCATCATCGCGCACAATATGCTTTTATACTGGCTGGGCGTGGATACGCAAGGTGACCAGGTCTTCGAGATCTTCAACCAACTTGAGTCGCCGGTCTGGTTCTTTTTTGTCGGTTCGCTTGTCGCCCCTTTTGTGGAGGAGATCTTCTTTCGCGGGTTCCTCTTCCAGGGCTTTCGTCAGAAGTATGGCTGGCTCCCGGCATTGTTGTTGAGCTCGGCGATCTTCAGCCTGGCGCATCTCGACCCGGTCTCGCTCGTGCCCACCTTCGTGCTGGGTTGTGTACTGGCTTTTGTATATCACCGCTCCAATTCGCTCTGGCCGGGTATTCTTTTTCATGCGGCCATCAATTCGTTCAGCCTGTGCGCGGTGTATTTCATTTCACAAAACCCAGGTCTGATCCCTGCATAACCGCATTACTTGTCCTGCTACTCCTTCGTGATCAGGCGCACCTGATTCTCGTAGAAGAAATATTCCCACGCCCAATTGATCAACACCAATAACCGGTTCCTGAACCCGATCAATCGGTAGATGTGCAGGAACACCCAGATCAGCCACGCAATAAAACCGCTGAAAGACAAGCCCCAAATGCGGGCCACTGCGGCGTTGCGCCCGATCGTCGCCAGCAGGCCGGGGTCTTTGTAGTGAAAGGCCTTGGGCGTTTCGCCGTTCAGGATACGGCGGAGGTTCTGCGCTGTGAGCTGGCCTTGCTGAAGCGCCACGGTCGAAACCATCGGTAAGGGCTGACCGCCGCCATTTTCCACATAAGCCGCATCGCCAATGATGAAGACCTCCGCATGAGCCGGACTCTGCAAACTCGCCGCGACTCGGACTCGACCGGAACCTGCCTGCGCCAACCCCAGCCGGTCCACGATCCCGGCCGCTTTCACGCCCGCCGTCCAGATCAGGGTGTGGGTTTCGATTTGCCCGCCATCGCCCAATATCACACGTTGACCATTGAAATCGGTGAGGCGGGTGTCGGTCAGCACCTCCACGCGTTTGCGGCGCAAGAGCGTCAGGGTGGATTGACGCAATTCAGGCGGGTAACTGGCCATCACCGCGGGCCCAGCCTCCAGCAGCAGCACCCGCACTTCGTTCAAGTCCATGTGCGGGTAATCGCGCCGGATGATATGGGTGATGAGTTCGGCCAGCGCGCCGGAGGTTTCCACCCCGGTGGGGCCGCCTCCAACCACCACAAAGGTGAGCAGCGCTTTGCGCTTTTCAGCATCGGCTTCGCGGCTGGCTTGCTCAAAGGTCTTGAGCAGGTGATTGCGGATCGCCACTGCCGATTGGATGTTCTTCAATTGGAAGCCATTCTGTTCCACCGAGCGGTTGCCGAAAAAATTTGTCTCGCCGCCAACGGCCAGCACAAGATAGTCATAGGCGATCACTGAGCCATCCATTTTGACGTATTTTTCGGCCAGGTTTACTTCGGTCACTTCACCCATTTGGAAAGTGAGGTTCTTCTGGTTGCGGAAGATCGTACGCAGGGGATAGGCGATCTGCGAGGGGAGCAGGCCCGCGATGGCCACCTGGTACAGCAGCGGCTGGAAGAGGTGATAATTATGCCGGTCGATCAGCGTGATGCGGACCGGAGCACCAGCAAGGCCGCGAGCCACTTCGAGGCCGCCGAAGCCGGCGCCGATGATGAGAATGTGGGGGAGAGTTTGGGTGTTCATGGTTATATAGGCTTTCCATTTCACGATTGTATTGTGAAATTTATCACTATTATTATAACCAAGATGGTCTGATTTGTAAAGTTAACAGTCACCCACAAAGCAAATGCTCCGGCACAGGCCGGAGCACGAGGAAAACTTTCAGGGAAGGCAGGGCAGTTTGGGGCGGGGCAACTTGCGGCTGGGCACGCAGCGGGTTGTTGTCCTAGCGCAGCAGGTCGCGGAAGAAGCCGGTGAGGAATTGTTGTCCTTGAAAGGCGAGGTTGATATCCACGCCGAGGATGGACGACAGGAAGATCACAATGAGCCAGAAGAAACTGCTGACGAAGGGCACATACCAGAAGATGAGCAGGATGATGAGAAAGGCGTATGGGCGGATGCGTTCCATCTGTTCGCGGATGACGATGTTGAGAAAGGGTTCGATCACGCCGTAGCCATCGAGGCCGGGAATGGGCAGCAGGTTGAAGAGGATGGCCCAAATTTGCAGAACAAGTAAAAAGGAGATGCCGGGCAGCACGGGCGTGGAGGCCGGCAAGACTTGCAGGAGGATGGCGAGCACAATGGCGACGAGACCGTTGGCCGCAGGCCCGGCCAAAGACATGCCGCTCAGCCAGTAGCGGTTGCGGATGCGCCAGGTCTCGATGTAGACCGCTCCGCCGGGCAGACCGATGCCGCCCATGAAGAGGATCAGCAAAGGCAGGATGATCGAGAGGAAGGGATGGGTGTAGCGCAACGGGTTGAAGGTGAGGTAGCCTTTTTCACGCACGGTGTAATCGCCGCCGTGATAGGCGACCAGCGCATGTGAAAATTCATGCAGGCAGAGTGAGAAGATCCAGCCAAAGAAGATGATGACGAAGTTCATGATGGTTCGTAGCCTTTCGGGTGCCATTTGTGCCAGGCCCAGGCACTGGTGATGATCTCGTGCAGGTTGTCGTGTTTGGGCTTCCAGCCGAGTTCGCGTTTGATCTTATCTGAGGCGGCCACCAGCACGGCTGAGTCGCCGGGGCGGCGTGGACGTTCGATGGCGGGGATG
>CAZJMZ010000092.1:0-11101 GCA_964547115.1 uncultured Anaerolinea sp.
GTGGATGTGTTCTGCGAGACCAAAGCCTTCGACTTAAACCAATCGCGTCAGATCCTCACCCAGGCCTGCTCATTGGGATTCCCCATCAAGATCCACGCGGACGAATTCGACAACCTCGGCGGGGCGAGTCTCGCCGCTGAATTGGGCGCCGCCTCCGCCGACCATCTCGTGGTCACCTCTGATACTGATATCGCCGCACTGGCCAAGTCCGAGACCGTCGCAGTCTCACTCCCTGGCACACCCTTCGGCCTCGCCGAAACTCATTACACCCCCGCCCAAAAACTCATCGCCGCCGACGCCTACTTTGCCCTCGCCACCGATTGCAACCCCGGCACCACCTGGAACGAGTCGTTGCAATTCATCATCGCCCTCGCCTGCCGGGCCATGAAGATTACCCCCGCCCAGGCCATCGCCGCAGCGACCATCAATTCCGCTTACGCCATCCGCCGGTCTGATACGATCGGCTCCATCGAGGTCGGCAAACAGGCCGATATGCTCATCCTTGCCATCCCTGATTACCGCCAGTTGGGGTACCGCTATGGCACCAACCTGGTCAAACAGGTCATCAAACGCGGACGTGTCTATACCGTTGATGTGGGGTACTATCGTACGGCCTGACCTTGCGGCTCTGCACAGTAAAAACCTCCACCTGCATAGTAAAATAACCGAGACGGGGAAGTTCCCCGTCTTTTTTCTTGAAAGGAGACCAACCTTCCCTTGGTCACCCAGTGGACTCTTTTTGTCTTCGTCCTCATCTCGAACGCGGTGCTTGCCGTGACCATTGCCGTGCTGTTGCAGCGCCGGCATGCCGCGCCCGGGCGCACCTCCATGGTATGGATGCTGGCCGGACTGGCCGTGTGGGCCTTTAGCTATGCCATGATCACCGTCTCGCAGTCGCTGGCGGCCAAGGTCTTTTGGCTCAAGGTGGAGAATATCGGCATCCTGACGGTGCCGGTCTTCTGGTTCTTTTTCACCGTGCAATACGCCCAAATGGACCGTTGGCTGAATCGCTATACTGGCGCGCTGTTCTTCATCATCCCCGTCCTTTCACTGATCTTCATCGCTTCCGGGCCCTTATTCTCTCTCTATTACTCCACGGTCGAACCGTTCTCTGCCAATGGCGGTCCCCTCATCATCAAGGGCGGGCCGTGGTATCTGGTCACGGCCATCCACGCCTATGTGCTCAACCTGGCCGGTATTGCCGTGCTGACCTGGCGCTTTATCTATTATCGCAACATCTATCGGCGGCAACTGACCGTGCTCATTGGCGCCGTGTTGATCCCCCTGGTCGTCAACCTGTTCTATCAATTCGCGCCGCGCATCATCCCCAGCCTGTCCCTGCCCATCGACCTGACGCCCGTCACCTTCACAGTAACCGCCCTGTTGCTCAGTGCAGGTGTGTTCGGCTTGCGCTTGTTCGATCTCATTCCCATTGCACGCCATACCGTGCTTGAACATATCCCTGAAATGGTCTTCGTGGTCGATGTACATGACCGGGTGTTGGATGTCAATGCGGCGGCGCAACGGGCGCTGGGCCGTTCGTTGGAAGAGATCATCGGCCGTGACCCGCTCGAGGTCTTTGCGCAATGGCCGCAATTGATCAATCGCTTCCTCACAACTGACGGCGACACCCATGCCGAGATCGAGATCCCCGGCGACCCACCCGGCGCCCTCGAAGTGGATATCTCCCCGTTGTTCAACCAGTTCAACCAACTCGAAGGCCGGTTGATCGTGGCGCGGGATATCACCGAGCGCAAATGGCTGGAGAACGATCTGAAATACGCCAATGATTCATTGGAGAAGCAACTCGCCGATATCGAGCAATTGCGCGCCGAACTTGAGCAGCAGGCCATTCGCGACCCGCTGACCAACGCGTATAACCGCCGTTACCTCTCCGAATTTTTGGATAAAGAGATCATCCGTGCCAAACGTGAGAACACACCGGTCACGGTCGTGATCCTGGATGTCGATAATTTCAAGCAGTTCAATGACCGCTACGGTCACAAGTGCGGCGATGTGGTCTTGCAGCTCATCACACGGTTTCTGGGGGAACACTCCCGCGCCGGGGAGGACGTGGTCTGCCGGTATGGTGGGGAGGAGTTCGTCATTCTCATGCCGCGCGTTTCATTGGAGACCGGTTTTGAGCGGGCCGATGCCTGGCGGCAGGACTTTTCAGAAAGCGTCATCCATTATGAAGAACTGGAATTATTTGGCACTTTCTCAGCGGGCGTGGCCACCTTTCCTCAACACGGGTTGACAGGTGAAGCGATTCTGCAGGCGGCCGATAAAGCCTTGTATTATTCCAAAGACATGGGCAAGAACCGGGTCACCCGGGCTGGTTAAACCTTATTTTCAACAAGTAGGAGAATTTCATGGAAATCGACATTATTGGTGTGCCGATCGATCTCGGTGCCGACCGTCGCGGTGTGGATATGGGCCCCAGTGCCATCCGTTATGCGGCCTTGAGCCAGAAACTGTTGGAACTCGGCTATACCGTGGACGACAAGGGCAATATCGAAGTCCCCATCCAGGAAACGTGCAGCATCACCGACCCCAAACTCAAATACATCGATTGCATCATTCCGATGGGGCGGCGCATTGCCGGAGCGGTGGCCACTTCCATTCAGGGCGGGCGCTTTCCGCTGGTGCTGGGCGGTGACCACAGCCTTTCGGTGGGCTCCATCCGCGGCGCGGCGCGGCAGCGCAAGATCGGTGTGATCTGGGTGGATGCGCATGCCGATTTCAACACGCCTGAGACCACGCCTTCGGGCAATATCCACGGAATGCCATTGGCGGCCTTGTGCGGCATCGGCGACCCGCGCCTGGTCTCGTTGTGGGATGAAACGCCTCCGGTCATCGACCCGGGCCGGGTGGCCATCATCGGAGCCCGCGACCTTGACCCTGGCGAAAAACGCAACCTGCGTGAAGCCGGGGTGATGGTGCAAAGCATGGAGCAGATCGACCGCATTGGCATGATCGCGGCGTTGGAGAAATGCATCGAGCGCATCAGCCGCGATGTGGATGGCATCTATCTGTCATTCGACATGGACGCGCTCGACCCACGGCATGCACCCGGAGTGGGCACCCCGGTCAATGGAGGCCTGACCTTTCGGGAGGCGCACCTGGCCTGTGAAGTGGTGGCCGAGACGGGTAAGCTCATCGGTATGGATATGGTGGAGGTCAACCCGATCCTGGATGTGCAGAACACCACAGCCATTCACGCGGTGGAGTTCATCCGCTCGGCGTTGGGCTCGCGGGTGTGGAGCGGGTAAACAGGCTGTTCGAAGCAGAAGCAGCCGTCCCTGAATAATGAGGCGGCGGGCTTGTTGGTCATCTTGAAAGAGGCTACAATAGCGTCCATGCCCGCATCCAATGGCCCCATCCTGATCGTTGAAGATGTCCCGAACGTGCTGGAGTTGCTGGAGGTAACCCTGAAATTCAAAGGGTACTCAGTGTTGACAGCGCGGAACGGGGAGGAGGCCCTGGAGGTGTTGAAGACTCAGCACCCGATGCTCATCATCACCGACATTCTGATGCCAAAGATGGACGGGTATGCCTTTGTGCAGAAATTGCGCCTGAGCGCTGAAACACGCAACATCCCTGTGGTATTTCTCTCGGCCACGTATGTGACGCCGGAAGATAAACAGTTTGCGTTGAGCCTGGGCGCTTCGCGTTTTATTGAAAAGCCGATCGATGCCGAGGACTTTTTGTTGACGGTGGCCGAACTGGTGACCCAACAGGTCAAAGGTCTGACTTCCCCGCTGGATATGGAGAAGTTCTACGAAGGTTATCGCACGCGGCTGGAGAATAAACTGCGGCATAAGAATACGCAGATCGCGCGGGCCGAGCGTTTGCTGCCCACGCTGCCGCCTGACCAGAAGCCCGCCTTCGAGGCCTTGCTGCAGCAATCGATGCGTGAACGGGATGAGATCCAGGAAGAACTGCGGAATATTTACAACACCATCGATGGGTTGAAGCAGTAAAGCAACGGATATCAACAGGGATGCGGAGACGCAGGGTTTGGACCCGCGCCTCCGCGTCTTTGATTAAACAGGAAGGTTTTGCATGCAACCGACACTTTCATACATTGAGACCCTGGCGCGTGGCGCAGGGGAGATCCTGCGCGCAGGCTATAACAAGGAGCATCAGGTAGGCTATAAAGGTGTGATCGACCTGGTGACCGAGGTGGATCACCAATCGGAGGCGTATTTGCTGGGGGAGGTGCGCCGTGATTTCCCCGCGCATCACATCTTCTCGGAGGAGAGCGGCATCATTCAAGGCAATGAGGATGATATCTGGTATATCGATCCGCTGGACGGGACGGTGAACTATGCCCACCACGTGCCGATCTTTTGCGTCTCGATCGGGTATGCCCATCGCGGCGAGTTGACGCTGGGTGCGGTCTACGACCCATTGCGCGATGAGTTGTATCTGGCAGAGCGCGGTCAGGGTGCATTTTTGAACGGCAAACCCCTGCGGGCTTCGGTGACGACCGAATTGCAGAAAAGCCTGCTGGTGACAGGCTTTCCGTACGATACCTGGAACACCAAGCAGGATAACTTTGCCAATTTCGTCAAACTCGGCAAGTTGACCCAGGGCGTGCGCCGCCTCGGCTCGGCCGCGCTGGACCTGTGCTATGTGGCAGCCGGGCGTTTCGATGGTTTCTGGGAACTGGCGCTCAAGCCGTGGGATGTGGCGGCTGGCGGGCTGGTCTGCCAGGAGGCGGGCGCCACGGTCACCAATATGTTTGGGCAGACCGATTTCATCTCGGCGCCACAGTCGATCCTGGCCACGGCACCGGGCATCCACGCGGCCATGCTGGCTGAGTTGAACCCCACCTGACCTGTTGCGGCGAGACCGATACCATCATTTGAAGCACAATGGGGCGTTGGTCAATTTTGATACTTAAAATTGTGATGAAATTTAGATGGAAGGATACTGGCGATTGTATGTAAAATAAAAACAGTTTCGTCGGAAACCATGCCTGCCCGATCTATTCCCATCAGCAAAACCAAGATCATCGCTCCGCATCGCCGCCCTGAACTCCTCTCCCGTCCGCGGCTGTTGGAGGCTATGCAAGCGTTGCTTAATAACAAACTGCTGCTGCTTTCTGCGCCGGCGGGATATGGCAAGACCTCCCTCCTGATCGACTTTGCCCAAACTGTGAATATGAAGACTTGCTGGTTGGCGCTTGATACGCTCGACCGCAACCCGCAACGCTTCGTTGCATATCTGATCGCCACCCTCGCCGAATGCTTCCCCGGCGTGGGTGACCTGACTCTGCCCATTCTGAGCCGTGTCAAATCCATCGAAGGGGAAGTCGAGACCCTGCTCGTTACGCTCACGAATGAGCTGTATGAGCGTGTGGATGAAGACTACCTGATCATCCTCGATGATTTTCACCTGCTCGATGATGTGCCGGTCATCTCGAATCTGGTCAATCGCTTCCTGCAGTTGGTGGATGAAAACTGCCATGTGCTGATCTCCTCACGCACCCTGCCAGACCTGGAAGATGTCACGCTCATGGTGGCACGCGAGCAGGTGGCGGGCCTCAGCCATGCCGAGCTGGCCTTCCTGCCGCGTGAAGTACAGGCTCTATATGCCCAAAATTTTCACCAGCACCTTTCCGATGAGATCGCGCAAGAGTTCGTGAGTCAAACCGGCGGCTGGATCACGGGTATGGTGTTGGCCAGCCAGTCGAGCCTGCCCCGTATTTCAGGGGTGGATACGTTTGCCTACCTTGGGCGCCAGGTGCTGGATCTGCAACCCGCCCACATCCGCGAATTTCTCCTGCGCACCTCCCTGCCGGACGAGTTCAACGCCGATCTCTGCGAACGGATTCTCAGCCCGCTTCACACTGGACCTCAAAACTGGTACGAACTCATGGGCTTTCTCCTTGAGAAGAACCTCTTTGTGCTTCCGCTCGGCTCCGATGGTCGCTGGCTTCGTTATCATCCACTGTTTCGCGAGTTTTTGCAGACCCGGCTGAAGGAGGAGCGGCCTCACGAAGTGCAGCCGTTGCTCGAGAATATGGTGAAAGCTTACGAATACAGTGGCGAATGGGAAAAAGCCTACCATACCTGTAAACTGTTGAACGATGTCAATGCCCTGGCCGATGTAGTTGAACATGCCGGCAGCGCCATGCTGCAAACCGCCCTGGTGACCCTTGAAGGCTGGGTTAATAGCCTGCCGCCCTCATTGGTGGTGAGGCGCCCAGGTCTCATCTCGCTGTTGGGTCCGTTGAATGCCATGAAAGGCAACCTGCAAGAGTCGAACAAGTTGCTCGATAAAGCCGTCTCTGTGTATCGCCGTGAGAAAGATGTGGCCGGGCTTACCCTGGCCCTGACCCGGCGCGCCAACACCCTGCGTTTGCTTGGCCATTACAACGAGTCGATGCACGATGTGGATGAAGCCCTCAGCCTGGCTGAGTCGAATACGGCGTACCAGCCTCACTATGCGGAGGCGTTGCGGCTGAAAGGGCTGAACCTGTACCGGTTGGGGGCTTCGCGTCAGGCCGTGGAGATGCTCGAACATTCACTGTCCATTTTTACGGCGCTCAACGATACCAGTCGCATCCCCGAGGTGCTGATGGAGACTGGCATGGCCCATCGCGCCATCGGTGATATGGAGTCGGCGCGGCGCTCGTACCAGGAAGTACTCAAGATCCAGAAATCGGAGAACAACCTGTACCAGCAGGCTGAAACCTTGAACAACCTGGCAGTGCTTTACC
Organism: uncultured Anaerolinea sp.; assembly: GCA_964547115.1. GTDB lineage: Bacteria > Chloroflexota > Anaerolineae > Anaerolineales > Villigracilaceae > Defluviilinea. The sequence goes on from CAZJMZ010000092.1 coordinate 6,731, forward strand.
ATTTGGTGGGGGAGTATGAACTGGCCTCTGAAACTTTCGAGAACGGGCTGGCCTGTGCCCGTAAAAGCCGCAATCAACGGGCGGCCTTCCTGATCCTGGCAGGTATGGGCGACCTGTACTGTGAAGTGGAGGAGTACGACGCCGCGATGCGTTCCTACCAGCAAGCCGAAACGATGGCTGGTGAGGCCTCGGCCTTGTTCCTCTCGAATTATCTGGTGCTGGCGCGCATCCACATGGCGCAGCTCAAAGGCGACCTGGAAACCGCGACCCGCATTCTTGAGTTTTCACAGAAGAAGATCAAAGCCAGTCAGTCGTTTTATGAACGTGAACTGTTGCATTTATATGAAGCACGCCAGCATTTGCTGCAGCGCAATCCCAAAAAGGCCATCCCTGCGTTGAAGGAGTGTCGTCAGTCATTCAATGTCTCGGGGCGGGACCTGGAGGCGATCTGGAGCACGGTCTGGCTGGCTGCGGCGTATGTGCAGGCCAATCAACTTGAACGCGCACGCACCGAACTGCTCGAACTGTTGAAGCCCTCAGCCGTGCTGGACCATTCCCTGGTGGTGGCGATCATGCAGGCTGCCGTGTTCCTCTCCGGCTTGACGACCGATGCGCAGGTGGGCGGTGCATTGAACGCCGTGTTGGACAAGGCGCAGCAACTAAGAGACCGGCTGCCCGCCATTCGCCGGGTGCTGCGGCGCCATGCTCAATCGATCGAGATGCCGGCTGCCCGTTTGCTGATCCGTGCTTTTGGGCGGCCCGAGGTGGTCTACAATGGACGTGCGGTGAACATGTCTGATTGGAAGACCCAATCGGTGCGTGACCTGTTCTTTTATTTTTTGTACCATCATAAAGCGGTGACCAAGGAACAATTGGGCGAGGCCGTTTGGGGTGAGTCGGAGCCGCAGGCGTTGAAGCAGCGTTTCAAGAACGACATCTATCGCCTGCGTCGGGCGGTGGGCCGGGATGTGATCGTCTTTGATGAGGAACTGTATCTCTTCAATCGTGCGCTGGACTACGAATATGACGTGGAGGCGTTCGATACCTATCTCCGGCGGGCCCGCAAATCGCGCGACCTGGAAGACCAGATCAAATGGTATCAAAAAGCTGTGGACCTGGTGCATGGTCCCTACCTGGCTGATGTGTATGCTGACTGGGCGGTCTATGAGCGCTCCCGCCTGGTGGATGCGTATACCCAGGCTCTCGAGGAACTGGCTGCGCTGTACCTGAATGCGAATCAGATCGAGCGTTGCCTGGCGACTTGCCAGTTGGGGCTGAATCAGGATCGTTGTAATGAAGTCTTGTACCAGCTTTCGATGCGCGCTTATGCGGTAGTGGGTGATCGAGCCTCGATCGCGCGGCTGTATCAGGTGTGCAAGACAACACTGTTTTCAGAGTTGAGTCTGGCGCCCTCTGAAAGTACAGAGTCGCTTTTCCGTGAGTTGACGATGTAGCCTTTGGAATAGCAATGGAAATTTTTGTCGCCGCCGGTCCCTACTGGCGGCGGTTTGATTCTTTTGGGATATGCAATCCCCAAAGCCATATCTGTGAGCTTTGAACTGAACCGGTAAACATCTTTATAGCCGAATTTGTCTATACTGAATTTGAAGCCTGTTTTGAAGCCTGGGTGCGGGTAAGATAACGAAAATTTCCAAATAGAAAGAGGCACCTCATGAACAAGACCCTTTTCAAACTGTATGCGTTCTATAACAGTATTGACCGCCGCTATATCCAGATGGCGTACATGGTACTCATGCTCGGCATGGTGCTCCTGCGTGCTCCTGAAGATGGTGGGAGCGGCACCCGCTAAACCGGACGGGTTGATTATCGCCATGGCAATGCTCATTATGGATTCCTACCCGGCTGTGGCGCCGGGGAAACCCACTGGCTCGCGTAAAGGGCTGCAACGCCTTTTTGCCGCAGCAGTTGTGAACGACCAGTTCCGCGAGGCACTCCTGCACCGGCCTGAGGAAGCTTTGGCCAACGGCTATTTGGGCCAGGCTTTTACGCTCACCGACCGTGAAAAGCGCATCATTGAGTCCATTCGCGCCGATTCGTTGACCGATCTGGCGCAGCAGGTCAACCGTGCCTTGAAAAGTATCTGAGCCGTTTTATCTCATACAACAACCGAGAGTACTCTGGAACCAGGGGCCTGGCGATTTCCAAACGCTATGCCCCGGTTCGTTTTTTATGTTGGTTTCATGGATAGCAACTTCGTCGACATCTCCGCCCGGCACACCGGTTCTGAAGCGTCCCTTCAGGCGCTTTCTGATTTAAACCTGATCATCGATGCCCAGGGGCAGGTGGTGGAGTTCAAACCTGGGTATTTTCTGCACCCCAACCTGCCATCCCTCGCAGTAGGGGATAAGTTGCAGGACGTTCTCCCTCCCACCGCCTTGTTGCGCATGCAGTCAGCTATGAGTGCCGTCCAGGCCGACCAGGCAGCCCACGCTTTTGAATACAACCTCACCATCCCCGGGCAGGAACTGTGGTTCGATGCGCGCTTGATGCCGCTGGCCGGGGGGCAATTTTTGCTGGTGGCGCGCGATGTAACTCGCTGCCGCGAATCAGAACACCGCATGAAGCAGCAGATGGATCAACTCAGCATGCTGCGTTCCATCGACCTGGCCATCGCCTCAGGTCTCGACCTGAACCTGCTCCTGGCCCTGGTCTCTGACCAGATCCTCGACCTGATGCAGATCGATGCAGTGGCGATCCTGTTGCATAACTCCCGTTCGAACCTGCTGGAATTTACCGTAGGCAAGGGCTTCCGCTCGGGCAGCTTGCGATATACCCATTTGCATCCGGGCGAAGGTTGCGCCGGACGCGTGATGCTTGACCGCAAACTGTTGACCGTGCCCGACCTGCGCGAAAACCAGATGTCGTTCGGGCGTTCGCCGCTCTTCCGCATGGAGGAGTTTGTGGCCTACTTTGGCGTACCGCTGATCGCCAAGGGACGGGTACTGGGCGTGCTGGAACTATTCCACCGCTCGGTGCGCAAACCCGATCCGGAATGGATCAACTTCCTCAACATGGTGGCGGGGCAGGTGGCGATCGCGATCGATAATGCGGTCATGTTCCGTGAGTTGCAACGCTCGAACGTGGAGTTGAACGTGGCCTATGATGCCACCATCGAGGGTCTGACCCGCGCCCTGGACCTGCGCGATAAAGAGACCGAGGAACACACCCGCCGGGTTTCAGACCTGACGGTTCGGATGGCGGTCCGGTTTGGGATCGAAGAAGCAGACCTGGTCCACGTCCGACGCGGAGCGGTCCTGCATGATATCGGCAAGATGGCCATCCCGGATCGCATCCTGTTCAAGCCTGGCCCGCTCGATGAAGATGAGTGGAAGGTCATGCGCCGTCACCCGGGCATTGCCGTGGACCTGCTCTCTTCTGTCTCGTACCTGACTCCGGCACTCGATATTCCACATTGGCATCATGAGAAATGGGATGGCAGTGGTTACCCAGACCGTTTGCATGGAGACGAGATCCCGTTTGCGGCGCGGCTGTTCGCGCTGGTGGATGTGTACGATGCCTTGACCTCGAACCGCCCGTATCGCGGGGCCTGGGATAAGGCGGAGACCCTGCGCTATATCGAGAATCAGGCTGGTCGGCACTTCGACCCGGCCATTGTGCCGGAGTTTGTGCGGTATATGGAGTCGCACGCGGTGTAGCACTTGACCGTGCCATGCAACCGCGTTAGAATATCGCCCTGCTCGCCCTCGTAGCTCAGTGGATTAGAGCGCTTGCTTGCGGAGCAATAGGTCGGCGGTTCGAGTCCGTCCGAGGGCGCCAAGGAAAAACGTCTCGTATGGAGGCGTTTTTTGTTTTTGGTCGGCGGCCCGAGCCTGTCCAAGGGTGCTAAAACCACTTCTCATTAGAGAGGTGGTTTATTGTTTTCGACCCAGGTTTGATAGAGAAAGCATATTGGCTCTGGTTTAGTTTGAAACTCGTTGCAGAACCTTGCCCGGGTGGGGATGTCTCGTATGATGGGGCGCATGACATTGAAACCGCACATTTTGTTGACAAATGATGATGGCATCCGTTCGCCGGGCTTATGGGCGGCGGCTTCGGCACTGGCAGAGGTGGGGTATGTGACTGTGACCGCGCCGCGCGAGCAATCTTCAGGCATGGGGCGTAGCCTGCCGAATACGTCCGACGGGATCGTTCATGAAGAGCAGGTGCAGGTCAATGGTCAGGTGTGGAGCGTGTATGCGGTGGGGGGCAGCCCGGCGCAGGCCGTGATGCATGGCGTGTATGAAGTCTTGAAGCGCAAACCGGACCTGGTGGTTTCGGGTATTAATTACGGCGAAAATGTCGGTTCAGGGGTGACGATATCAGGTACGGTGGGGGCAGCGTTGGAGGCAG
>CAZJMZ010000093.1:0-2910 GCA_964547115.1 uncultured Anaerolinea sp.
TTGATGACCTTCACCTTTTTCGTCATGTACTTGCGCAAGGGGGCGGAGAGGTCGCCTTCGGCGAGGGCGCGCATCAGGTCTTCCTGACTAATGATGCCGACCAGTTTATCCTTCTCCACGATCGGTGCCCCGGAAATGCGGTTCTTGCGGAGCAGCTCGAACACATCCTGCATGGTCTGAGTGGGAGCAAGGAAGTGCACCTCCCGGCTCATCACATCACCCACCTTCAAGTCATACGACAATTCTTCGACCCGGGTAATGTCATGCGCATCGCGGTCAGTGATGACGCGTCCTTTGCGGCCATACAGTTCCTGCAGGGTGTCGCTCATTGCAGGCCCTGCCAGTTCGATTCGAGACTGTGCAGGCCCGCCTTGCACAACCGTCCACTCAACTGGAACATGCCCATATCGCTGGCAATGATGGGGATGTTCTTTTCGGTGGCCAGTTCGACTATCTCAGGCGTGGGCTTTTTGCCGCGCAAAAAGATGACGGCATATACATCCGCCATTTCGGCGGTGCGGATGACCTGTGTGTTGCACAACCCGGTGAGCAGCACTGCGCCTGGTTTGACCCCGGTCAACACATCGCTCATCAGGTCGGCGCCGCAGCCACCGATGATCTCTTTGTCTTCGTACACGCCGGGGTTAAGAACTTCGCCGTTGGCGATCTGAATGACTTCACTAAGTTTCATGATAAATTCTCTCTTCTGAAATTATGCTCCAATCAACCTCCGAGTGTAAGTTGTTTATTCATACTTTTATGGTTACTTTCATCCTGATGAAGATTCGCTCCACTGATGTATACTTTTTGTGGAGCAATGCCCATGCACGAACTGGCGGTCACACAATCCCTGCTTGAACTGGCGCTGAAACATGCCCGCGCCGCCAATGCCGTGCGCATCACCGACATTCATATCGTGATGGGCGAACTCTCCACCAACGTGGACGACTCGGTGCAATTCTATTGGGACCTGATCGCCAAAGATACACCAGCCGCAGGAGCTACCCTGCACTTCAAGCGTATCCCCGCCGAATTGCAATGCCAGGCCTGCCATGCCAGCTTCCCGCCCGATGACGAATATCTTTGTCCGCAGTGTGGCGGCGCGCAGTTGAAGGTCATTGCGGGCGAAGAGTTCTATCTTGATGCCATTGACGTAGACTGACCATCCACTGTCCTTTATTTTGAAAGCGATTTACAGGTGACCCATGACCCAACGCATCCCCATCGTCGAAAATATCCTCAGCGCCAATGACCGGCTGGCCGAACAAAACCGCGCCCGGCTCGATGCCGCCCGTCTTTTCTCGGTCAACCTCATGGCTTCGCCCGGCGCAGGCAAGACCTCCCTCATCGAACAGACCCTGCCACGCCTCAAGGACCAACTCCGCATCGCGGTCATCGATGGTGACATCGCCACCTCCATCGATGCTGACCGGGCTTCTGCAGCGGGAGCGCTGGCTTCCATTCAGGTCAATACCGGGGGCGAGTGTCATCTTGATGCGGTCATGCTGCATGGTGCGCTCGAACAACTCGACCTCATCCAATACAACCTGCTGATCGTCGAGAACGTGGGCAACCTTGTCTGCCCCGCCGAGTTCCGGCTGGGCACGCACAAATCCATCCTCATCGCCTCCATCCCCGAAGGGGACGACAAACCCTATAAATACCCCGGCATGTATCGCGGCGTCGATGCGCTGGTCATCAACAAGATCGACCTGCTGCCCTACGTGCCCTTCCGCATGGACTACTTCCAGCGCGGTGTTGAAGCCCTCAACCCTGGCGTGCGAACCTTTCCGCTCTCGTGCCGCACCGGAGAAGGCATGGACGCCTGGCTCGACTGGCTGCTTGAAAACGTAAAACACTAATGCCTGGATTGCAAATTCACATCACGGGGGTCGTTCAAGGGGTTGGCTTTCGTCCGTTCGTGTATGGGCTGGCAACCCGTCTCAAACTCAAAGGTTGGGTGCGCAATACTTCCGCTGGTGTGGATATCGAAGTGGATGGGGAACAGCCGGTGCTGGATTCGTTCCTCCAAGCCTTGCGCCACGAAGCTCCGCCACTCTCCCGCATCGACGGGCTGACCGCCTCATCCCGACCCGCCAACGGCTTCACCACCTTCGACATTATCCACTCTGAAGCCATCCCCTCCGCCTTTCAGCCCATCTCACCCGATGTCGCTATTTGTGATGATTGCCTGCGCGAGCTCTTCGACCCGTCCGACCGGCGCTATCGGTACCCTTTTATCAATTGCACCAACTGCGGGCCGCGCTTCACCATCATTCAAGACATTCCCTACGACCGCCCCAAAACGACCATGGCCCCCTTTGCCATGTGTCCCGATTGCGAACGTGAATACAAAGACCCGCTAAATCGAAGATTCCACGCCCAGCCGGTGGCTTGTCCCAGGTGTGGGCCGCAGGTGTGGCTCGAACAGAAGACAGAAGACAGATTGCAAAATGATGAAGCTATTCAAAAGACACAGCGCTTATTGCAAGAGGGAAAGATCCTTGCCATCAAGGGCCTCGGCGGGTTTCATCTGGCATGTGATGCAACGAACGCAAAGGCTGTGAGCGAACTGCGTCAGCGCAAACTGCGGGTGGATAAACCCTTCGCGCTGATGATGCCCGATCTTGAAACGATCGAACGGCATTGCTTTGTCAGCCAAGCCGAAAAGGTGTTGTTGACTTCTGCAGCGCGACCGATCGTGTTGCTCAAGCGCAAACCCGAATCAAATATCGTCGCAGAGGTCGCTCCGCATCAAGACTGGGTTGGGGTCATGTTGCCATATACGCCCTTGCATCATCTGCTTTTCCGTTCTTCAACTTTCACCCTTCAACCTTTAGTGATGACCAGCGGCAACCTCAGCGAAGAGCCCATCGCCACCGACAACGATGAAGCGCGTGAACGATTGTC
>CAZJMZ010000093.1:3010-10821 GCA_964547115.1 uncultured Anaerolinea sp.
ACCTCAGCGAAGAGCCCATCGCCACCGACAACGATGAAGCGCGTGAACGATTGTCGTCGCTTGCTGATGCCTTCCTCATGCACGATCGCGATATCCATATCCGTTGCGACGACTCGGTTGTACGGGTTTTTGGGGACGATCGAAGATCATCCATTGAAAACCCAAAATCGATCTATCCGATCCGTCGTTCGCGCGGTTATGCTCCCTTCCCGGTCAAACTTCCCTTTGAGGTGCCGCAGCTGCTGGCAGCGGGTTCAGAGTTGAAGAACACGTTCTGCATCACGAATGAGAACTATGCCTTTCTCAGCCATCACATTGGGGACATGGAAAATTATGAGACGTTGAGATCTTTTGAGCAGGGTGTGGGGCATTTTGAGCGGCTCTTCCGGGTGAAGCCGGAAGCCATTGCATATGACCTGCATCCGAATTATCTGGCAACCCGCTATGCCCTGGAGCGAGCCGAACGGGAAAATATCCCAGCGATTGGCGTGCAGCATCACCATGCCCACATTGCCGCTTGCATGGCAGAGCATGGCTTGGATGGTTCGCAGCCGGTCATTGGTGTTTCGTTCGATGGGACGGGTTATGGAGAAGATGGAGCCATTTGGGGCGGTGAATTTTTGGTGGCGGATTACAAAACGTATAAACGGATGTTCCACTTGGAGTATTTTCCGTTGCCTGGGGGCGATGCATCCATCAAGAAGCCTGCCCGCACAGCCCTGTCGCTGTTATGGAGTTTGGGGCTTGCCTGGGATGAGCGCCTTGCTGCTGTGATGGAGTTTGGTGAAGCGGAACGAACCTTGTTACGCACGCAGTTGGAAAAGAGGATCAACACGCCTGCCACGTCCAGCATGGGGCGGCTGTTCGATGCGGCCGCGGCGTTGGCTGGGGTGCGGCAAAGAGTCAATTACGAGGGGCAGGCAGCGATCGAGTTCGAAGCTTTGGCGGATATGGCTGAGGCGGAGAGTTATTCATTCGGACTGGAGCAGGACAAAGTCCAGGTAAGAAGCGTGCTTCAGGCGTTGGTCGAGGATGTGATGGGTGGCGTCCCCGTATCCAAAATATCGGCGCGTTTTCATAACGGTGTAGCCGAGATGGTGCGGAGGGTGGTCCTGAAAATGAGGCGCGAGTCAGGGATTCGGAAGGTCGCGCTCTCTGGCGGAGTTTGGCAGAATCTCACACTATTAGGACGAACATTGTCACTATTGCAGGATGATGGTTTGGAAGTATATATACATCGTGAAGTGCCGACGAATGACGGCGGGTTGTCTTTGGGACAGGCGGTCATTGCGGCCAGTAGATTGAGAGGTTGACATGTGTCTGGCAATCCCGGGAAGGATCGTGGAGATCTTTGAGCGCGACGGCTTGAAGATGGCGAAAGTGGATTACGGGAATATTTTCCGTGAGACGTGTTTGGAATATGTGCCCGAGGCGCAGGTGGGGGAGTATTGTGTGGTGCATGTGGGTTTTGCGATCAGCCTGTTGAACGAAGAAGAGGCGCTAGAATCGCTGGAGCTGTTGAAGCAGGTGGCGGATATTGAAGAAGAGCTGGGCGCGGAGGACGCGTCATGAAGTATGTGAACGAATATCGTGACGCGGAACTGGTGCAGGGCGTGATCGAAGAGATCCGCCGCACGGTGACGCGCCCGTGGGTGCTGATGGAGATCTGTGGCGGGCAAACGCATGCGATCGTGCGGCATGGCATCGATCAGTTGCTGCCGTCGGAGATCGAACTGGTGCATGGGCCAGGCTGCCCGGTGTGCGTCACACCGCTGGAGTTGATCGACAAGGCGCTGGCGATCGCTGCGAGTCCAAATGTCATCTTTTGTTCGTATGGTGATATGTTGCGCGTGCCCGGCTCGGGTCGTGACCTGTTCTCGGTGAAGGCGCAGGGTGGCGATGTGCGTGTGGTGTACTCTCCGCTTGATGCGGTGAAACTGGCGCAGAAAAACCCGGACAAGCAAGTGGTCTTCTTTGCCATTGGGTTCGAGACCACCGCGCCGCCGAACGTGATGAGCGTGTTGCAGGCGCAACGACTCGGCCTGACGAATTTTTCGATCCTGGTTTCGCATGTGCGGGTGCCACCGGCGATCAAGGCCATCTTGAGTTCGCCGCAAAACCGCGTGCAGGGATTCTTGCTGGCGGGGCATGTGAGCGCAGTGATGGGCTACTGGGAGTATCCGCCTTTGGTGGACGAATTCCACATCCCGATGGTGGTGACCGGGTTTGAGCCGCTCGATATCGTGCAGGGGATCCTGAAGACCGTGCAATTGCTGGAAGAGGGGAAGGTGGAAGTGGCGAACGCTTACGCGCGTGCAGTTACATTCGATGGAAATCAAGCGGCGCAAAAGTCCATTGTGCAGGTGTTTCAGGAGAGCGACCGGAAATGGCGCGGCATCGGCATGATCCCCATGAGCGGTTGGAGTCTGCGCCCGGAGTTCGATATGTTCAATGCCGAGAAGCGCTTTGCGGTGGAAGCCATCACTGCCGACGAGTCGCCGCTGTGCATTGCGGGTGAGATCCTGCAGGGCTTGAAGAAGCCGCATCACTGCCCTGCGTTTGGGAAAAGTTGTACGCCAGAGAATCCGCTTGGCGCGACGATGGTTTCTTCTGAAGGTGCGTGTGCGGCGTATTATCGGTATGGAAGAGTCGAATTACATCAACAGGTGGAACGATCATGAGCGAAGAAACGGTCAACATCGAAGGGGCGGTCTGCGCACCGCCTTTGACGCATAATGAACAGATCGTGATGGGGCATGGCGCGGGCGGACGGATGAGTCATCAACTCATTCAAAAAGCATTTGTGTCTGCATTTCAAAACCCGGCCTTGCAGGCGGGTGATGATGCAGCGTTGTTGCAGCCGATCCCCGGTTTCAAGCTTTCCATCAGCACCGATGCGCATGTGGTGTCACCATTGTTCTTCCCCGGCGGCGATATTGGCAAACTGGCGGTGTGTGGCACGGTCAACGATGTGGCGATGCTCGGTGCCAAGCCGCTCTACTTAACCGCAGGTTTTATTCTTGAAGAGGGCCTGCCGATGAGTACGCTGCAACAAGTTGTTGCTTCGATGCAGGCGGCCGCCGAAGAAGCTGGCGTGCAGATCGTGGCGGGTGATACCAAGGTCGTGCAAAAAGGCAAAGCCGATGGCTTGTATATCACAACCGCAGGTGTCGGCCTTATCCCCGACGGTCGTACCATCGGGGGTGCGCAGGCGCGGCCTGGGGATGCGGTCATCCTCTCGGGTTCCATTGGCGATCACGGCATTGCGGTCCTTGGCGCGCGCGGCGAACTGGGTTTTGAGTCAACGCTGCAAAGCGATGTCGCGCCGCTCAACCATCTCATCGCGGCTGCGTTGGATGCCAGCCCGAACGTCCATGTGCTGCGCGACCCAACCCGCGGCGGATTGGCAACCACGCTCAACGAGATCGCGACTCAATCCAACGTGGGGATTCAACTGGATGAAAAAACGCTTCCCATCCACCCCGAAGTTGCCTCGGCTTGCGAGATGCTGGGCTTCGACCCCCTCTACATCGCAAACGAAGGCAAGGTGGTGGTCATGGTCCCTCGGACGGAGGCCGATGCGGTGGTGAGGGCGATGCGATCTGTCCGTTATGGGGAAGAAGCGGTCGTGATCGGGGAAGTCACAGCCGAGCCGCGCAGCCGCGTCCTGTTGCGGACGTCGATTGGCAGCACGCGGGTGGTGGATGTGCTGGCAGGGGAGATGCTGCCGCGCATTTGCTGAGCGGATATTTACCTGTGTAAAAAGAAAGGGCCAGCCTTATGTAGAGACTGGCCCTTTGCTTTGCCTTGTTTTACTGAACCTGCCCGCCGGTGACCTTGGCGGTGGCGGCGGAGCGGGTGTGCACATCCAGTTTTTCGAAGATGGCTTTGAGATGGCGCTTGACCGTGTTGGTGGTGATGACCAGCCGTTCGGCGATCTCTTTATTGGTCAGACCCTGGGCCAGCAGGTCGAGCACTTCACGTTCGCGGTCGGTGAGGGCGCTGAGTTCGTTCAGGGATTGGTGCGCTTTGCGGGTCTCCTCCACGGCGCGGCGGAAGGCGGCCCGGTCGAAGGCCTGTTTTTCGATGTAAGCGGAGACCTTGTATTCGGTATACACCCGTTGGATCTCATCCGGTTCGGTGATGCCGCTGACCACAATGGCCGGGATGCCGCTGGCGTGCGCGGCCAGCAGCAACTGGTAGCCTTCCAGTTCAGAGGCTTCGCTGGCTTTATCCCAACCGGGGCTGAGCGTGCCTTGCAGGGAGAGGTCCATGACGGCCAGTGAGAACTTTTCACGGCGCAGGTAGCCGAGCGCATCGCCAAAACTGGCGCAGGTGCGCACCTGAAAGCCCGCGTCGTTCAGCAATTCTTCGAGGATGCTGCGCCAACCGGCATCGTCCTCCACCACCAGCGCCTTTTCGGCCGGGAGCTTGACTGTGACGGGTTGGCCTTTCAGCGGAGTAGAGGCCGTGGGTGTGGAGGCAGCCGTGGGTGTGGCAAGAACGGGGGGGCTGACGAGGATGCGGTATACGATATCGCGGAATTGGCTGCGGTGGAAACTTTCCTTGCGTAAAAAGGTGAAAGCCCCATAGTCCGTCAACGCAGTGACGGCGAGCTCAACGGTGGCGAAGCCGGTCAAGAGAATGGCGCGGCAGTTCGGGTCGAGTTTGCGGATCGAGTCGAGCACGCGCAGGCCGTCGTAGTTGTTGTGGTCGTTGGGCGAGAGCGAGAGGTCCACCACGGCCACGCGGTGTGATTGGGCCTTGAGTTTGACGATGGCTTCATCGAGATTCGAAGCCACCTCCACCTCCAGCCCGCAATCGGTGAGGATCTCGCTGAGGATCTGTTGCCATGAGCGGTCATCTTCGACGACCAGGGCGCGCAGGGTGGGGGTGCTCATGGGCGTTCTCCTGTCACGGCGGGCAGGCGCAAACGGAAGGTGGTGCCATGTGCGCCGTCGCTTTCCACGGTCACCGACCCGCCGAGCCGGGTCATGAGGGTTTTGACCCACCACAGGCCAAAGCCCAATTTGCCGGGGTGCGTGCCTGTGCGTGAAAAATTCAATTCGAAGATCTGGTCGTGTAATTCGGGGGCGATGCCGGGGCCGCTATCAGTGACGGCCAGCTCGACCCAATTGGCGGTGGTGAAACCCTGAATGGTGATCGCACCGTTGCCGTTCATGGCGGCGATGGCGTTTTCGATCAAATTGCGGAACACAAAGGTCAGGCTTTGGCCGCTGGCGTTCACCAGCGGCAGGTCGCTGAGCCCCAGCGTTTCGATGCGGACTTCGGCGGGCACCTGGGTGGCGCGTATCGCCTCCGCCGCGCGGGCCGCGATCTGCACCTTCTCCATGCGGATGGGCCGCAGGTGCGAAAGATTCTCCTGCACGATCTGCATCGCATCAGCGGCACTGCGTTCGATCTCGGCCAGGTTCTTGGCCAGATAGGTGTCGCTTTCAAGCGTGCTTTGATATTTATCCTGGATCGCCTGGATGCGCACGGGGATGGTGCCAACCTTGTTGTTCATGTTATGCAGCAGGTTCGCCGAAATATCGCCGACCGCCGCAAAGGTCTCGGCCGTCCAGTGTTGTTCCTGTGAAAGCCGCAAGGCCTGTTGCCGGGATTCGTTCTGGATGGCGAGCACGGCATAATTGGCGAGACACGCCAGCACCTTTTTATCCCAGTCCGACGCGGCGCTACGCCCTTCGTCTGGAACTGCGTTGAACACCCCGAACATCCCCAACACCCGATCTTGATTCCCGGAAGCCAGTGGCACGACCAGCGCGTTCGGTTGTTGCACTGCCTCAGCATACGACTCCACCTGGGCTGCCACGCCGTTCGATGAGCGTAACTGCAACTCGCCTGAGTCGCCGCTCAGCCAGATGACACTGGTGGCTGTGTTGAGCAGGTCGTTCGCCATCGCGCACAGACGGTCCAGCACTTTGGGCGTGGGCTGTGAAATGAGCAGTTGGGCGGCCTCTTGCAGGGCATCGAGCAGGCGTACTTCCTGAATGGCCGTGATGGCATAGGTGGCCAGCGATTGCAGCAGGTGATTATCATCTTCGGTGAAGGCGCCGGTGACCGGGCTTTCGAGATTGAGCACGCCTTCGAGGCGCCCGCTGGCGTTGATGAGCGGCACAGCCAGTTCGGAGCGCATTTCCAATTTTGAATCGAGCGGGTAGTAGATCTGAGACCACGGTTCCAGGCGCAGATCGGGGATGAGCAAGGGCTCACGGTTGCGTGCCACCAACGCCATGATGCTGTTGCCGTTCATGGGCAGTTTTTCCACCAGTGGGCGTTCGAGATGCAGTCCATGCACGGCGCTGGTGACGAGATATTCGCCGTGCTTATCGAGCAGGCGGAAGATGCCGTATTGCGCGTGAGTGATCTCGAGCGCCAGTTCAAGGATCGAGTCGAGCGTTTCCTCAAGACGCAGGCGCGAGGAGATGAGCAGCCCGGCCTGGCGCAATTGTTTGAGCTCTTCGTTCTTGCGGGTGAGGTCGCGTTTGATGCCCGAGAGGCGGCGGGTGTGATAGATCGCCATGGCCGCCTGGTTGACGAAGTTATCGAGCATCAATTGTTCGAGATGGGTGAACTGGCGTTCCTCATGCAGGTAGATGTAGAGGATGCCCACGGCCTGTTCCGCCACGATGAGCGGGAAGCACGCCACCGCCTTGACGCCCAACGCCGCATGATACGGATGCACGTCGAGATCGGGTTCTTCGTAGGAGAAGGTGCGCTGGCGGCGTTGGATGGTGCGCATGCCAATGCCATACGGGCGGGGGGCATCGTCGGCGTCATCCAGGCGCGAGGCCGGGTCGCCTTCGCGCACGGCTGAGACGCGTGATTCTTTTTCGAATTCGCCGGCGGCCTGGTCGTAGGTGTAGATGACCGCCGAGGAGCCCGGCACCACGCGGATGGCGCTGTTGACGATCAGGTGCAGGCTGCGGTCGCTGCGACCGGCGTCACCGGCGCTGGTGTGGTTGATGGCGTTGCTGATCTCGTTAAGGATGCGCAAGGCCTCCAGCAGGCGTGGGTCTTCGGAGGGCGTGGGGGAGGTAAGGTTGGGCATTTCGAATAAGCCGATTGCGTGCGTCACGGGTAATTCTCCCATCGGATGGCTGTCTTCGCAAGTTCCAGTTAGCCCAGGTTGCGGAGCAGGGTAAGCGCGAGTTGGGTGGCGAAGTAGGCCAGGGCAAGTCCGCAGAGCAGGCTGACCCCGCGGAAGAAGGTGTCGGTCAGGTAGCGGCGGCCAAAGCCCACGAGCGCCGCCATGCAGAAACAGAACACGGTTGCGCCGGAAAGGAATCCGGCGAAGAAAATGGCAAAATGGACGGGAGCAGGCGTCCCGGCGATGGAGGCGAAGGCGGTCGTCCCGAGGCCGGTCCAGAAGACGATGTTCATGGGGTTGCCGAGCGAAAGTACCGCGCCGGTGGCGAAATCTCCGCGTGTGCTGGCGGAGGGGGAGTCGGCTTCGATGTGGATGCCGCGGCGGGCATCTTTGAGGGCATCGAAGGCAAGTTTGAGCATGAGGATGATGCCGATCAGGCTGAGGATGGTTTTGGCGGTGTTGTTCTGAACGATGAAGGCCAGGCCGGTGAGGGCGATGATCGCCCAGGTGGTGTCGCCGACGAGCGAGCCCAATTGGACGAGGAGCGCCGGGCTGAAGCCGCGCGCCGCACCGCGCCGGACGGTCTCAGCGGTGATGACGCCGGGCGGGGCGCAGAAGGCGATGGCGAGGATGAAGGACGAGATGAATAAGGGCATTTTGATAAGACAGACCGAGGGGTTTGCCCTCGGTCTGTTCATTG
>CAZJMZ010000094.1:0-3449 GCA_964547115.1 uncultured Anaerolinea sp.
TTCCGCACCTTCCACAACGATGTGACCGGCGTGTCGCTGCGCATCTACGATATCAATGCCAATGGGCAGCGCATCGTCAAGATGACCCCCGCGGCCACCAATGTTTCCTGCTATGAACCCGGGCTGGAAGACTCCACCTGTGACTTCTGGCAGGCCGTCATCAACGAAGCCGCGCCGAACAACTTGTGGTATCGCTTCATTGTCACCGATGGCACCGATACCGATTACTATGCCGATAACACCAGCGCGCTCGATGGCGGGTTGGGCAACACGACCGATGATGTGGTGGATAACAGTTATGCCTTGATGGTCTACAACCCAGCCTTCACCGCGCCGGCCTGGGCCAAGAGCGCCAGCATCTACCAGATCTTCCCCGATCGCTTCCGCGATGGGCGCGCCAATAACAACCCCAAAACCGGTGATATCCGCTACGATGACCCGGTGCTGAAACTGCCGTGGGGCACACTGCCCGAGGGCTATTGTCGCAACTATTCGGATGGCAGCACCAACTGTCCCTGGCGCTTCGATACGACACCGCCAGACTGGAGCCCCACCAAGGAAGGTCCGCGCGGCCGTGATTACTTCGGCGGCGACCTGAAGGGCGTCGATCAATATCTCGATTACCTTGAAAAACTGGGCGTCAACACGCTGTACTTCAACCCGATCTTCGACGCGGGTTCGAATCACTCGTACGACACACAGGACTACTATAAGATCGACCCGTACTTCGGCACCCAAAAGGATTGGGAGAATCTCGTCAAGCACGCCAAAGACGAAGACATGCGCATTGTGCTCGATGGCGTATTCAACCACATGTCCTCCGACAGCCCCATCTTTGACCGCTACGGGCACTACGCCGCGGTCGGAGCGTGCGAATCGCTCGCGTCCCCCTATCGGGCCTGGTTCTATTTCAGGGACGTTCCCGCCGGGACAGGCGTTTGTGTGGGTAGCAACGGCCAGCCCAACTCGGCCAACTACGACGGCTGGTTTGGCTTCGATTCGATCCCGGTCATCAACAAGTCACTGCCTGCAGTCCAGCAATACTTCCTGACCGGCAACAACAGCGTCTCAAAGTACTGGCTCAAACAGGGCGCGGGCGGATGGCGCATGGACGTGATGGGCGATCCGTCGTTCCCGGATGGCTACTGGCAAACTTTCCGTGGCGTGGTCAAACAAACCAAGCCCGACGCACTCATCATCAGCGAGACCTGGCAAAAGGATTCGACCCTGCTGCGCATGATCCGCGGCGACCGCGCCGACACCACCATGAACTATCGCCTGCGCGATGCGGTCATCGGCCTGCTCACCCCCGGCAACTTCGACTCAAAGGGCTTCGGCGATAGCGGCCGCATCATCTCCCCCTCCGAGTTTGCCTCCCGCATGGAATCCATCCGCGAAGATTACCCGGATGCCGCCTACTATTCGCTCATGAACCTGCTCGACAGCCATGACACCGAGCGCCTGTTGTGGACCCTGACTCCCGGCTTGGAAACCACCGCTGATAAGGAACTCAACGCCGCCAATGTGGCCGAAGGCAAGCGCCGCCAGCAACTGGCGTCCCTCATCCAATTCACCGTGCCCGGCGCACCCACCGTGTTCTACGGCGATGAAGTGGGCCTCACCGGCGACGACGACCCCGACGACCGCCGCACCTTCCCATGGGCCGACCGCGGTGGCTCACCCGACCAGAATTTGTTCAAGCATTACCAGGCCTTGAACAAACTCCGCAAGAACAGCGTACTGGTCAATGGCGATTTCAGAATTCTGCTCGCCGACGATGCCTCCGGCGTGGTGGCCTATGGGCGCAAGCTCGATAACCGGGTTGCGATCATCATCCTCAACCGCAGCAGCTCTGCCCAAGCCGGCGCCATTCCCGTGGCCGGTTACCTGCCCAACGGTATCACGCTCAACCGCGCCTACGCGGTGGGCACCGGCAGCGCCAACGCAGTGACCGTAACGAACGGCGCGATCACTGGCTCGCTCGATGCCATGAGCGCGGTCGTATTCATCAGCGGCAACGTGGACCTGCAACCCACTGCAGCTCCCGCCTTGAACATCACCAATGAAGGGAATGCTCAAGTCAGCCTGGCTTGGAACTCTGTGGCAGGCGCGGCCGGATACAACCTCTATCGCAGTCCCCTGAGCGGCGGCGGCTGGGTCAAGCTCAACAACGCGCCCCTCACCGGCACCACCTACACCGACACTGGCCTGCAAAACGCGACCACCTACTACTACGTGGTCACCGCGCTCGACACAGTTGGTAATGAGAGCAAGTTCTCGAACGAAGTCGCGGGCCTGCCGCGCCTCACCATTGGCTGGGCCAACCTGCAATGGCCGCCCACCATCAATCACACCATCAGCGTCATCAACCGCACCGACACCATCTACGGGCAGGTCTGGATCGACGGTGCCACCAACCAACCGGGTGCCACGCCCAATCTGCGCGCGCAGGCGGGCTACGGCCCGGTGGGCAGCAACCCCAACGGCAGCAACTGGATCTGGGTCGATGCAGCCTTCAACGCAGACGCCGGGAACAACGACGAATTCAAAGCCAGCTTCCTCCCTGAAACGGTCGGCACCTTTGATTACGTCTATCGCTACAGCACCACCAACGGCGCCAGCTGGCTCTATGCCGACCTGAACGGGCCCATCCCCGCCAACGCCCTGCCCGCCAACCCCGGCAAGCTCACCGTCAACTCCACCGGCGACACCACTGCGCCCGCCATACCCACCGGCTTGAATGTGGTCTCTGCCTCCCCGGCCGGCATCAACCTGGCCTGGGATGCGAACGCAGGCGACCCATCACTCTACGGCTACGAAGTCTTGCGCAGCGCCACATCCGGCGGACCCTACGCCCTGATCGGCACCACAACTGCCGCTTCATACACCGACACGAACGTGGACGCAGGCTTCACCTACTACTACGTGGTGCGCGCCCTTGACCAATCCTTCAACCGCTCAGAGAATTCGGCTCAGGTCTCAGCCAAAGCTGAACTCCGCACCGTGACCCTGGTCTTCACTGTGACCGTTCCCGCCACCACCGATGGCACCGGGCGCAACGTCTATATTGCGGGCTTTCTCGATCGTCTCGATGGCGGCCTGCCGCAGTGGAATCCCGGCGGCGTACAACTCACCCGCGTCAATGCCACCACCTGGACCATCACCCTCACCGGCAAGGAATCCACCCAGATCGAGTACAAGTACGCGCTCGGCTCATTTGACTTTGTGGAAAAAGGCGGCAGTTGCGATGAGATTGCCAACCGCCAACTGACCCTGACCTATGGCGCGAACGGCACCCAGAACATCAACGACACCGTGCTCAACTGGCGCAACGTCAGCCCGTGCGGTAACTAACATAAAATATTCAGAACGAAAAACCAGCCGACCCGTTTGGGTCGGCTGGTTTGCTTAAGCGGAGCACAACCTTGATCAATCGTAAAGCTGGCTCT
>CAZJMZ010000094.1:3549-10814 GCA_964547115.1 uncultured Anaerolinea sp.
GTCGGCTGGTTTGCTTAAGCGGAGCACAACCTTGATCAATCGTAAAGCTGGCTCTATACCTGCTTGCTTATCCACGCCTTGAAATCAAATTTTGTGGGGCTGGGCTGCCCGGCCCCACAAAATTGATTGTGCCTGCATCTTGTTCCCCCTTGATTTTGAATATCTGCCATGCACGTGGCTGGACAGTCTCCTTACGGCTCGTCCAGCGACCAGACCCAGCTATCTTCGAAGGTGCAACGGCCGTCTCCCGATTGCTGCCAGGCCAGGAAGGCAAAGGCGCCATTGCTGCGAGTCTTGGCGTAATCAAAGTAACGCCCCTGTCTTACGCCATTGAGATAGATCGTAAATTGCTCGCCCTGCGCTACGAGCATGAAATCATTGACACCATCATTGCTGACATCCAACTGATCAGAGAAGCGGGCATCAGTGAGAGTTTTCTTGTAAGCCCCGCCTTCATACAGGTCGATGAAGTAGGCGGGCAACCCGGAGAGCCGATAGAAGTAGAACTGGTATTGCTGGCCCACGTCCAAATCTGCCTCAGAGCGGAAGATCGTGCCACAGATGATGATGCCATTGGCGTTCCAGGTCACTTTCGAGCGGAAGATGAAATTGCCCGCCGTGGGGCTGCCTTCCAGTTCCCTGAAATTATCGGAGGCTTGGGGGCCGGTCATGCGAATATCGATCTTGTCTGTCTGTTGCCAGATCAAGCGGCCATCCTTATAGGCAATCTCTGAGTCACCTAGCACTTTATCCAATTCGGCCAGTACCGATTCGGCCTGGGCCGTGGACTCGACTGCGGCTGTTGCAGCCAGGTCGGGGGTGGAGGTGGGAGTTGCGGTTGGGATGGGTGTTTCAGTGGCCGTAGGTGGCGGCGTGGCCGTGGGGGCCGAGGTGTTGGTCGGCGGGACTTCAACAGGGGCCTCGGTAGGTTGTGAAGTACCGCCACAAGCAGACAAAAACAAAGCAGACAGTAGAACCAGGGTCCAAAAACGTTTCATGGGTTCCTCCTTGAATGATGAACGTTTGGGTTATGAGGATTTTCTCCTCCACTGGTAACAGTGTACGACTTTATTACTGCAAATACAACCGATTCAGAAAAGTTGACTCTTTTTGGCAGTTTTCCCCAACAGTGTTCCAGACAAAATAAAAAGGGCAGTTCCATGAACTGCCCCGAGGCAAACATTACAAGGTATGAAATCTAGGGCTGCAAACAGGCCGGGATCGAGTCGCCAGCCCCGGTGGGATTCTGCGTGGCCCCATTTTCATCATAGATCTTGACGGATTGAACCTCAAGGAATTGCTTGAGATTCAAGGTCAGCAGGTTGGCGATGGTGTAGGTGGCGGTTCCACGATTGCAGGTACCCGTGAGGTAAATGCTGGCAACGCCATCTTTGAGCTCGAATTTGCTGTAGCCGGTAAAACCGTTGTAGAGGGCGATCCAACCGAAGTCAAAACGCTCCTGCGCGCCAGGGCCTTTGAAGTACTCGTTCAAGACCGCCGTGATCGGAGCATTCGAACGCGCCCAACGTACGCCGGTCCGCTCAAAGGGCGGGAGATTGTTGGTGTAGCGGAAGTTGCTGACAAAGTAGACCTTGACCTGCACATACAACGGCGTGACGGTGGGGCGCGGCGTGCGTGTGGGTGTACGTGTCGGTGTGACTGTGCGCGTACGGGTGGGCGTGCGCGTGGACGTGGCTGTACGCGTAGCTGTCGCTGTCCGTGTGAGCGTTGGTGTACGGGTGACCGTTGGGGTGCGCGTTGGCGTACGGGTGGGTGTGGCCGTGCGTGTGCGGGTGGGTGTGCGAGTGGCAGTGGCCGTGCGCGTGGAGGTGGCTGTCCGCGTGAGCGTGGCAGTACGGGTTGGCGTGGCCGTGCGCGTGATGGTGGGCGTACGTGTGGGTGTGCGGGTGGCGGTGGGTGTGCGCGTACGAGATGCAGTAACCGTGGCCGTGGCCGTACGGGTGTTGGTGGCGGTGAAAGTGGCGGTGGGTGTGCGCGTGACCGTCGGCGTGAAGGTATTGGTCGGGGTGCGGGTGATGGTGGGAGTAGGTGTGATGGTAGGCGTGCGAGTCACAGTGGGGGTAAAGGTTGGGGAGGGCGTGACAGGTGTGGACGGAGTCGGAGTCGGGCCGTCCACACGCACAAAACGGACGGCATCAGCGGCAATGAACAAGGTGGCAACCTTGGCCGATTCATCCTGTGTCTGGTTAGGGAGTTGGATGTATTCGTCGCCTTCGCCGGTGAAGTTGTATTTGCCGATGTAGACCCAGCCATCGTTGACGTAGTAGATGTTGGGGAAGACTTCCTGATTGACCACCACCCGGTCATCGCGGCCAGCGTGGCGGATGGTGTATAGAGCGCCCTCGGTGGTGGCATTGACAGCCGGGATGCGAACATAGGCCGCATACATGCCGGGGGCCGAACCGAACGGGAATTTCCATTGGGCGGTGCAGGTGGCGGCACCCAGCGTGGGAACGGTGAACAGGGTGAGCCCATTCTGGGCGGTGGTGGTGGGCGCGTTGTTCCAACAATCGGCAGGGATCTGGGTGAAGTTGACCGGCGAGGCGTCATCAACAATAGTGCCAGTGGCTACCGCTGCCGGGAAAGGCAACTGTGCGCCGGTGGGATAGACCTGCGCGCCATAATAAATGAGCGCAGGGTATTGCACCCACAACGATTCAGGTTGTTGATTGGGGAGCCAGGGGTCGGCGGTGAGGCCCGTCCAACCGTAGGGGTCCACCGATTTGTTGGCGGGGTTGCGTACCGTAAAGTGCAAATGCGGGCCGGTGGAGCTGCCCGTGGTGCCGCTGATGCCCAGGAATTCACCGCGTGGCAGGGCCACACACCCCGGCGTGGGACAAGCCTGCACGGCCACACTGCTCATATGGCCGTAGAGAGTCTGGTAGCCATTGGCATGGCGCAAGCGGACGTAGATCCCCAGGTCGGCTTTGTGGTTCTGCGGGTTGACCCAGCCTGCGGCCACCACTTGCGTGGCATCGGCGGCGGCATAGATGGGACGGTAACTGAGCTGGTAATCGATGCCATCGTGACCGTCATACCACATCCAATCGCCGAGGGCATACGACCAGTACCCGCCGCCACCCGCATTGCAGATCCCGGCTTGTGGCGGAGGCGTGCCCGCCGGCGCAGGGTCGGGGCAGGTACCGTTCGCTTCCACGCCATTGAAAGCCACGATGCGACCATCGAAAGTGTAGTTGGGGGAGGAATGGTCAAAGACCGAACCCTGCCCCGCTGCGCCAGGATACGGCGGGTAGAGGAAGGGCGCCACCGTCTGCGCGGGTTTGGCAGCAGAGACGTGCGCCACACCCGACAGGAACAGTGTCAGTGCCAGGAGCAGGAGGGCGATGCGAAGAGGACGGTTCACAGAGTCAAACTTCAGGGTTGCGGAGTGGCTTGCAAAACAGGGACAGACCGAAGCGTGGAAAGAACCGTCACGGCATCGGCGAGACAAAGATCGGCTTGCTCAAGAAAAGAAACTTCGAAGGCGGTGATGATGGTCCCGTCGCCGCCAGTGTAGGTCACAAATTTTTTCACGCCATTCTCGAAGGCCGTGCCAACATCGAACGTGACCTTGTCTGTATATAGTACATCGTGCTCCACCGTCACGTTGGCGGGCAGGCCGCGCCCGGAGGTGACGGCGATGACACAATACTCGATGCCGCGATGCCCCAGCGCCGGAAAGCCGAACTGGTCGGCAGTGACCGCCCACACATCGGGGTCATACGTCACACGAAAAAAATAACCGGGCGTTGAATCGCCGGGGTAGGTGGGCGCGCCATCCCACACCAGGCGGGCGGGCGCGTTGGCAATTTCGGTGGGCAGTTCGAGCGGCGGGAGCGGGGTCTCGGTGGGTGTGACGGAGGGTTCGAGCGTGGGCGAAGGCAACGCAGTTTCGGTGGGCGCAAGCGTGGCCGTGGCTTCAGGCAGCAACACTGCCGGTTCCAGGGTCGCGAGCGGCGTTTCAGTAACGGGCAACTCAGTGGCCTGGGCAGGCGCTTCTGTTGCCGCGGCAGCGCCACACGCCGTGAGCACAAGAGCGATCAATAAGAGAAACAGGATTCTGCGAAACATGATGGGTTTGGGGATCGGGCCAATGCGTTTCAGGATGAAATTCACTTGCGCATCCAGGCCGCACAGCAGGCTGCTTCGGCTTCGAACAGCCTCGTCTCCGCGGACGCCGCACTCTGCACGATCACGCTCATTCTACCATCTAGGACTGCGGTATAAGCGATGAGGTTCCCATCCGGCGACCAGTGCGGGGTCTCGGCGTAGCCGGTGGTGAACTGCGTAAGTTGCATGAGTTGTCCGTTGGCAGGCTCGATGAGATAGAGATTGGCCACCAACGCTTCACTGGCTTGATCTGCTGATGCATCGTCCGGGTTCTCACGCACCACGAACGCCAAACGCGTGCCGTCCGGTGACCAGTTCGCCGCGTAGCCGTGACCGGCATCGGCATCGGCCAACTTGCGCGGATTCGACCCGTCACTGTTCATCACCCACAACTCCCCCACCGTGAAAGGGATCTGCGAATCAGGCGTTTTGAGGAAGGCGATCTGGGAGCCATCAGGCGACCAACGCGCAAAGGAAATGTAATTGGCCGGGTCGGTGTACAGCGGCTGGATGATACGCCCGTCATTACGGGCCAGCGACAGCTCACTGCCGTAGCCCAGGCCACGCGAAAGCGTGAAGGTGAAGTCACGCGAGTCGGGGCGGGCGGCGAGGTCGTAGGTGAAGCCGTCGAGGGCGAGGGTGTTGTAGGCGCCATCGGGGAAGATGCGGATCACGCGCGGTGCGCCGAGCGCATCGGCTTTGAGGTAGGCGGCTTTGGAGTCTGAGGTCCACGCGAGGAAGTAGGCATCAGCGGCGGTGAAGGGTTGGGTGACCGTGGCAGTTCCAGTGTCAAGCAAAAGAACCGTCGGCCCGTCCGGGCAATCCAGCTCGATGAGGAGTATTGGTCCCAGCGGCGCGGGGAAGGTGTTGGTGAGTCCGCAATTGGGTGGCGGGGAAAACGGCAGTGTCTTGCCGGGTTGAAAGTCGGTTGTGTATTCGATGAACGCGGAGGCTTCGAAGTTATAGAGGAGCAGGGATGTTGTTGGAGGAGGTGCAGGAGGCTGGGAACATGAAAGAAGAAAGAGGAAAGACGTTATCAGCAAACAGTGGGCAGTCAGCGGGGCGCGGCGCATGGGAGGATTATAATCATCAAGCAAGCGTAAATCGAAAATCACAAATTGGAGAAGTATGCATATCCTTGTCACCAACGATGACGGTGTTACCGCCCCCGGGCTGCTCGCGCTCGCGCAGGAAATTCGCAAACTTGGCAAAGTGACGGTGTTCGCGCCGGACCGCAACTGGTCGGCTTCAGGGCACGTCAAGACCATGGACCGCCCACTGCGCGTGCGCGAAACCATGCTGGCCGACGGCAGTGCCGCCTTCACCTCCGATGGCGCGCCATCCGATTGTGTGGCGCTGCCTTTGCTGGGGCTGCTCGATGAGAAGATCGATCTCGTTGTCTCGGGCATCAACCCCAACGCCAACCTGGGGCATGATGTAACGTACTCGGGCACGGTCACCGCGGCGATGGAAGCTGTGATCGACGGGGTGAAGGGCATCGCGGTCTCGCTCGATTCGCCGGAGGGCCACAAGGGTCCGCTGGATTATTCGACCGCGGCGATCGTGGGACGCCGGGTGGCGGAACAGGTCATTGCCGATGGGTTGCCCGAGGGCGTAGTGGTGAATGTCAATGTGCCATATCTCAAAGAGGCCGAACTCAAAGGCTACATGGTCACCCGCCACGGACTGCGCGTGTACCGCGATGTGCTCGATGCGCGCCTTGACCCGCGTGGCCGTCCGTACTACTGGATCGGCGGTGAAGCCCCCACCGGCGTGGATGAACCCGGCACGGACTTCGGCGCCGTGAAGAATGGCTACGTCTCCATCACGCCGTTGCAATTGGACCTGACGAATTACAAAGCGATGGATGTATTGAAGCAGTGGCAATTTTAGTTTGTCACCCTGAGCGCTAGCGAAGGGTCTCTACTCACGCCGTCAGAGACTCTTCGGTCGCAGCGAACGCTCCATCAGAGTGACATGCATTCGGGAGGAATGATGGACTCGACCAACTTTACCCCCGCGCAAGTGGAGGCCGCCCGCAAGGCTTTTCGGGCGTTGAACCGTTTCATGGTCTGGATGTGGAAACTTGGCTGGGGACGCCTGATCAACATCTGGCCCGCCGTCATTGGGCGCATCATGGTCATCAAACACCAGGGGCGCAAGAGCGGTAAAGAATATCTCACCCCGGTCAACTACGCCCCGGTGAACGGCGAGATCTATTGCACGGCGGGGTTTGGCGCGATCTCCGATTGGTATCGCAACATGCAGGCCAACCCGCAGGTGGAACTGTGGCTGCCGGAAGGGAAACACAAAGCCCGCGCCGAGGATATTTCAGAGGCACCCAATCGTTTGTTCCTGCTCCGGCAGGTGCTCATCGCCTCAGGCTTCGCTGGTCCGCTGTTTGGGATCGATCCGCGGAAGTTGAACGACGAACAATTGGATGCGCTTTCAAGAGAATACCGGCTGGTTCACTTTATAATGGCTGTTACATGACACCTGAATCCATTCAAAGCTATTGGCAACGATTTCTCGCCACACTGCCCGTCGATTCACCGTACCACACCGCTGAATACATCGCTGAAGGCTGGGGGGATGGCAGCCCCGCCATGGCCGATGAACTCGGTACGCTCATCGCCAACGGGCAAAAGACCGCCTCATGCTCTGCGCTATGGGATTGGGAGGCCGAAGGCAAACCCGTCCCTGGCGAGGGCTTGATCACTATCGTATTGGATGGGCAGGGCGCGCCATTGTGCATCGTCGAAACGACGGAAACGGTCATTCGCAAATACAATGAAGTGGATGCTGATTTTGCCCGTGCCGAAGGCGAAGGCGACCTATCGCTCAACTTCTGGCGCACAGCCCACAAAAATTTCTTCTCGCGTACCCTGCCCAAGATCGGCAGAGAGTTTTCGGAAGAGATGCCAGTGGTATGTGAACGGTTTCGAGTGATTTACAAGTAGTGGCGAGTTTCTCTCGCCCCATGGCCATTCAAATCAAAGTAACAGGGCGGGGAGACCCCGCCCCTACCTAACATCACAAGGAAAACATAATGCCCTATCTCGCCTCAGACTCTCGTTATAGTTCCATGCCCTACAACCGCACCGGCAACAGCGGGCTCAAACTCCCGGCCATTT
>CAZJMZ010000095.1:0-10760 GCA_964547115.1 uncultured Anaerolinea sp.
AAGCCCCATTCCTGTTTGAGGATCTCGGTCAATAACTGGCGGTGTTGGGAGGCAAAGGTCCCGTTGACCTTGTTATAGGCGCACATCACCGTCCAGGGTTTGGCGCGCTTGACCGCCGCTTCAAAAGCAGGCAGGTAGATCTCGCGCAGGGTACGCTCATCGATCTCGGCGCTCATGACAAAACGGCGATATTCCTGATTGTTGGCAGCGTAATGTTTCAACGAAGTGCCCACGCCTTTGCTTTGAACGCCATTGATAAGTCCCACGGCCAGTTCACCCGCCAGAAACGGGTCCTCTGAGAAATATTCAAAATTACGTCCGCATAACGGACTGCGCTTCATATTATTGCCTGGACCAAGCAGTACATCCACGTTCAAAGCCGCTGCTTCTTCCCCCAGAGCCTGCCCCATCGCATAGGCCAGGTCTACATCCCAGGTGGAGGCCACGGCCGATGCTGTGGGAAAACAGGTCGCAGGCAGGCTCTGGGCCCCCATGGCATGAACATCCGGCACCCGACGCACACCGTGCGGTCCATCTGAAACCAGCATTTCGGGAATACCCAGCCGTTCCACCGGGGTGGTGGTCCATGCACTGGCGCCAGTACACAAGGCGGCTTTTTCCTCCAGGGTCATTTGAGCGATCAAAGCTTCGATGTCAGCCATCAGTTTTATTCCTTATCAAAATGAGATAGTGGGATTGTATTGCGCTTCTAAATAATTGTGCAAACGGGGCAAGCGACACTCAACACAAGCGGTACAGGATGTCCATTGATCTTCCTAAACATACAAATCGCGGATGAGTGCACGGCTGGGGTCGTTCTGATCCACCAGCAGGGTGATGCCCATGCCCGGCACAAGTTTACGGGTGCGGGCATTGCGCATGACAGCGTTGGCACCAGAATAGCCTTTGCCGTCATATTCATATCGGTAGACGACCCGTCCGCGATCCCGGATGAAATCAACGGCTTCCACCCGGCCAGGGACGGCGATGCCGGTGGCAAACAGGTGGCTGAAGAAACGATACCGCCAACTCACCGCAGGAATCCCGACCCCCAGGGTGACCAGAAAACCATAGAAGAAAAACGGTGCGCCAGCGCTTCCTTGAACGGGGTCCGTGCCGCGAAAGTTCGGAAGAAGGCCAAAGTAAACCGTAGCCAAATAACCCGCCAGAAAAACCGCCGGGGCAAGCGCGCCTACCATGGCAAGATAATCGGATTGGATGATACGGACCAGGGATGGTTTTGATGGTTGCATGGAGGTTTTCCTCGTTGAAGAGAATGCTGGAATTTTAGCTGTAAAGTTGCGCCATGCCCAGCTAACCCAACTCTGAATTTACAGATCGTCCACAGGAGGTTTGGCATCCAGCCAGTTGAGTTCACTGTCGAGCATGAACTGGGTGGGCCAGTTGAAATCGCCCGTGATCCACGCGCGGAAGGACCTGACCATCTCGTACAGCTCTTCGATATGGTCGGTGTTCGGAGTCTCACTTAATTGGTGAATGCAAGCCATCAGGTGGGCGGGCTTTTCCGGCGCGGCTTCCACTGCTTTCAAGAACCATTTGTGATATGGGTATAACCGTTCGTTATGGGCAAGGATGAGACGCCCGCTGAACAGGATGAATTTACTGACAGCTGTATTGAGCAGGTAGCGATTTTCTTTTTGCAGGGCTTCGCCACAATACCAGTGCCAGGCTTCGAATTGGGCATAGAAACGGCGGATACGCTCGGCCTTCCCGGCCTGCGGGTATTGTGCCGCACGGCGGACATCCTCTTCGAACCCAGCCAGTCGGTTGAATAACACGCGCGCGCCTTCAAAGGCAAAGCGCGCCGGTTCGCTGCCATGTTCGGCCACCTGCCGCACAAAAGCGGGTGAAGAGTATTTCCCATCCACGTAGCCGCCGGGGTAAGTGGTCAGTTCGGTGTTGAAGAAATGCACGCGGTTTTCGGCGAAGCGTTTTTCATAATCCGCTTCTGTGATGAAGATCAAGATGTCGATGTCAGACTCGTCTGTCTCGAAACCATGCGCAATGGAACCGCCGAGCAGCAGGGCCTGCACCTCCGGGTCACGCTGAAAGTAGTCGGTGACGTTCTGGATGGATCGAAGATGATGAGGGCGCAAAGTCATACGCTATTCCCTGGTGACAGCGGTCAGGTTCATGGTGAGCAGCACGCCCGGCTTGGGCAGTTCGTTCACGCCGATGACGGTCCGCGCGGGGCGATGC
The DNA here is from genome assembly GCA_964547115.1 of uncultured Anaerolinea sp. Taxonomy (GTDB): domain Bacteria; phylum Chloroflexota; class Anaerolineae; order Anaerolineales; family Villigracilaceae; genus Defluviilinea. Next base: position 2,221 of record CAZJMZ010000095.1, read on the forward strand.
TCCCCCATCATTTCAATGTATGCGCGGTTCATTGCATCGAAGTCGCTCATCTGCTTGAGGAAGATGTTGATATGGACAATATGCTTCAGGTCTGAGTTCACCGCTTCAAGCATCACCTGGAACGAAGCCAGAATCTGTTTTGTCTGCGAAGCGATGTCAGTGCCTGCCAGTTGGCCGGTGGCCGGGTTCACGCCCGCCGTCCCACCGATGGTAATAAACGGCCCTACTTTGGCAATGTGGTTATAGGGCCCAATGGGGACGGGTGTATTGGGTGGTGTGAATGTTTCAACAAGGGGTGACATGGGTTCTCCTGGTCTGAAGTTCATCAAGAATAGATTTTGATTTTCTGCAAGCTCATCTGAACCAACAAGGCTCTGCGATCTGTTGAGATCCATCAGAAGACTCACGCATCACGACTCAACCGACGGCCGATCCACCAAAACAGGCCGGTCAATGCAAGGACTGTGAGAAAAGCGATGGTCCCGGTCTGCATGTCTGTGGCAGTGGCCCCGGCCAGGGCGTAGAGAAAGGCCGCCGGGGCAATGCCGGCAACGGCTGCGAGGGCGAAGCGTCCCCACTCAAAAGAGGAGGCGCCAGCCAGAATGGCGAACGTCTCTGCCAGAATGGGGACCGGGCGGGTAATGAGAATCAGCACAATGCCCCAACGCTGTAATAAAGCCCCGGCAACCTCATACTCTTTCTCAGTGACGAGTCGCCGCAGGAACGTATTGCCTGCCCGGCCAAGCCCAAACCCGATCAGGGAGGCGCTCAACGAACCCAGCGTCGAAAGCAGGCTACCAAGCCCGATACCGAACAAAGTACCATTGGCCGTCATGATAATACTGGCAGGAACTGGCAGCCAGATATCCGATACCAGTAAGCCAAAACCCAATAAGGCTGGCAGAGTGCCACGCGAAGCCATCCAGGCAGAAGGGTTGGCGAGCAAAGGAATCTCCAACGCTTCAGCAATGCCAAACAATACAAGGAAGAGCAGCGCCAGCGTAAAGACCGCCGCCCAATAGCGGCGCAATTGCATGAAATCAGAAGATGAGTTTTTCATCTGGGTTTTGAAGCTACTGCGCCGTATTACCGCCATCCACCAGCAGCAGGTGGCCTGTCACGAACGACGAATCGTCCGAAGCCAGGAACAACACCGCGCGCGCGATCTCCTCCGGCCGGCCAAAGCGCCCCATGGGCAGATACTCACTGGCGGCTTTCACTGCTTCTTCCAGACTGACCGGGTCTGAATATTCAAAGTAGCCACGCTCCAGCCAGCGGTCCACAAAGGTATCGCCAGGGCACACGGCATTTACACGGATGTTCTCACGCGCATGATCGAGCGCCATGGCCTTGGTCATCATGCCCACCGCTCCCTTGCTCATGATATATGGGAAGGCGTTCTTACCCGCCACCACCGACCAATCAGAGCCGTTGTTGACGATCACACCACCGCCCTGCTGCTTCATCACGGGGATCACCACCTTGCTCATCTGCCAGACTGCCGTGATATTGACAGCGATGGTATCGTTCCACACTTCATCGGTGGTGGTTTCGGCGGTGCCTTTCATCACGATGCCTGCATTATTGAACAGGATATCGACACGGCCGAACGAGGCCAGAGTCTGCTCGAGGATGTGGGAGCAGGCCCCGGCTTGGGTTTGATCCGCATGGACGAAGACGCAGCGGCCGCCGGTTTGGTTGATCCCGTCCGAGACTTTTTGTCCCAGTTCGGCGCGGCGTCCGGTAATGACCACGTTCGCGCCCTCGGCGGCAAAGAGTTCGGCGGTGGCCCGGCCAATGCCCGAGGTGCCCCCGGTGATAATGGCGGTCTTGCCTGAAAGTTTCATGGCGATGCTCCCTGAGTGAAGTTGTGTCGGTGATTGTACCCCTCCGCAGTGGGTGGAAGAACGGTCCAAGGTATGAGAAAATACCATCCGAGGTGCTATGACGATCTACGGTTTGAACATGGATGGATTGGGCGTGGATTCGCGCCCGGCTAAGATTCGGCGCGCGTTGTTCGGCGCTTTGTATGGTGCGATCGGCGGTACAGCCTTTGTGCTGATGGCAGCTCTGATCGATATGGCCCTGCACCCAGACCTGCCGCTGGGCGTGAACTGGGATGCGCTCTGGCTGCGCCTGCCGCTGATCGGGCTGGGGCTGGGGTTGGTGGGCGCGGTGACTTGCTGGTGGCACGAAGCCTGGCAGGGACTCATCAGCGGCGCGCTGTTAGCTTCGGCGCTGGCGTTGATCGTTGCGTTATTCTCCTCCCAGGTGGGGGCCGGGATGAAATTGATCGTGCTGACCTTTATCCTCATCCCGGTGGCGGCCATGACTCTGCCGATGGCTTACTTCCTGCGTTGGCTGACGGAACGTCATGCGCAGGCTTTGCACCTGCGCTGGCGCGGGCTGCGCATCGCAGCGCTGATGTTCTTGATGCTCGGCACGGGGGTGGGGCTGGGCTATTTTATGAAAGCCTCCAGCCGCGGGGTGGAAGCGACGCGCTTCGTTCACACCTTTTTACAGGACCTGACCACGGCCAAAAATCCGCTGGTTGAGGTGGCCGGTGTACCCGAGCGGAGCGGACAGCCATATACCCTGTACCCCACCACCTCCTTCGATACGACCGAGGGCTTCGATATCCACATCACCTATGCAGACGGGTATCGCGTGCGCTGCGCGGTCATCCTGTACCCGGGGCGCACCCCGTATCTGAAAGCCTGCGTACCGGAGGAATAACGGCGTAGCGGCAATCACACCTTGACGGGGTCTCCCATCCGCTATAACATACACTGCATGTCCTCTATCAAAGCTGTGTTCTTTGACCTCGATGGCACCCTGCGTCACAGTGTGCCCGAAAGCAATGAAGTCTTCGATACCTATGCCGCCGACCTCGGCCACATCTTCACCGATGAAGACCGCCGCCGCGCCATGCGTTGGGAATACCAATACTGGGCCTCCTCCGCCGACCTGCGCGACGACCTGATCGCCCACTCCGCCGATAGCGAAAACTTCTGGATCGAATACAGCCGCAAGCGTCTGATCGCGTTGGGTGCCGAGGCAGCCTGGGCTGGTGAGCGTGCCGCGCGCGTCTCGGCGCACATGGGCGAAATGTACAAACCCGCCAGCATCGTCCCTGACGATGTGCAACGCATGCTCCCGGCCCTGCGCGAGGCCGGGTATCGGCTCGCCGTCATCTCGAACCGTGACAGGCCCTTTCGCGATACGCTCGACTCGCACGGCCTGAGTGAATACTTCCCTTATGCGCTGGCGGGCGGTGAAGTGAACGTCTACAAACCCGAGCCTGAGATCTTCACCCCGGCCCTCAAGCACATGGATGTGGCCCCTGCCGAGACAGTGTATGTGGGCGACAACTACTACGCCGACATCGTGGGCGCGCATCGCGCCGGACTTGTGCCTGTGCTCTTCGACCCCAACCTGCTCTTCCCTGAAGCCGACTGCCTGGCCATCCGTTCGTTCGATGAATTGATCCCCGCCATACAAGCGATGGCATGAACCACAACCCCGGTCTTTGACCACACAGCAACAGTCTCATCAGGGCGGTGTTCGACCGATCACACAAAAGGAGTGAACCATGGCATGGGAACGTAAAATGATGCGGACCGTCCGCGTGCGGAATGAGCGCAAGGTGGGGGTATTGGCGCGTTTGTTGACCGCCATTGCCAGCGTGGATGCCAGCGTGGGCAGCATGGACCTGATCACCGAGACCGCCCAAAGCGTGGTGCGCGATGTGACCATCTACGCCGACGACGCCGAACACATGGACAAGGTCATCGAGGCCATCCGGCATAACGAAGGCACACACATTCTGGAAGTGCGCGACGAAGTCCTCTCCCTGCACCAAAAAGGCAAGATCGCCATTCGCTCACGCTTCCCCATCGATTCCATCGCAACCCTGCGGCGCGTCTATACCCCCGGTGTGGCGGAGGTCTGTCTCAAGATCGCCGATGACCCGGCGCTGGCGCGGCTGTATACCAGCGTGAGCCACATGGTGGCCATCGTCACCGATGGCACGGCGGTGCTGGGCCTGGGCGATATCGGTCCGCTGGCAGGCATGCCCGTGATGGAAGGCAAAGCCATGTTGATGGAAACCTTGGTGGGGCTGTCAGGCGTGCCGATCCTGCTCAACACCAAAGACCCCGATGAGATCGTCAAGGCGGTGGCGGCCATCTCCACCACCTTCGCCGCCATTCAATTGGAGGATATTTCAGCACCGCGCTGTTTCGAGATCGAAGAGCGCTTGCAGGCCATGCTCGATATCCCGGTGATGCACGATGACCAGCACGGCACGGCGGTGGTCAGCACGGCGGCGCTGCTCGTGGCCACCCAGCGCGCCGGTGTGGATATCAAGAGCGTGAAGATCGGCCAGATCGGTTTGGGGGCGGCTGGCTATGCCATTGCCAAGATGCTGATCGAGCTGACGGGGAACCCGGTGTGGGGGGCGGACCTTTCTCAGGAAGCCGTGGCAAGATTCGGGAAGGCGGGAGGCGTGGCGTCCAATTTGAAAGACATCATGGCCAATTGCGATATCGTCATCGCCACCACGGGTGTGCCGAATCTCATCAAGCCTGAAATGGTGCGCAAGGGACAGGTCATTCTGGCGCTCTCGAACCCGAATGCCGAGATCGACCCTGAAGTGGCGCTGGCGCACGGGGCAGCCTTCGCAGCAGACGGCAAATCGGTGAACAATGTGCTGGGTTTTCCGGGCATCTTCCGTGGAGCGGTCGATTCGAATGCGCCGCGTATCACCCATGAGATGTTGATCGCCGCCACCGAAGTGCTGGTGAAGATGACGCCCGCCGGTGAGTTGATGCCCAACCCGCTCGATAAAAAAGTGCATCAGGCTGTGGCACGCGCCGTGGCCGAGACCGCCATCAGGCAGGGCATCGCCCGCGCCGAATATGTGCCGTATGTGGAAGGGTAGGCCTTTATAAATGGTTTTCCAGCCGCTGAGACGCTGAATGTTGGCGTCTCAGCGGGTTCTGGTGCGGATGGGGGCGAGCTGTCCGCTTTTGGGTTTTTCTCCGATATGTAAATGTACTTGCATGAAAGCCTTCCCGCGAGGAGACATGTATGGAGAATGAAGAACCCCGGCCGGTGGAAATCGAGCAGCCAGCCATCCACCGCGCCCAGGCAGGGGATGAAGCCGCATTGGCGCAGATCTACGATGCCTATGCAAAACCCATCTATCGCTATCATTACAGCCGCACCGGCAACCCAGCCGACGCGGAAGACCTGACATCGCAGACCTTCATGGCGGTGCTCGAGGCCCTGCCACGCTACCAGCATCGCGGACGGTTCACCGCATGGATGTTCCAGATCGCGCGCAACAAGGTGATGGACCACTTCCGTCGGAATCACAACCTGAGCGATATGCTCGAAACCGTGGCCGACACGGCGCAAGCCGAGGCGTTGGAGGCGGTCTACCAGAACGAGTCACACACCAAACTCAAGGCGCTGATGCAATTGCTGGAGGAAGAGGAGCGCGAGCTATTGCGTCTGCGCTTCACAGCGGAATTGTCGTTCGTGCAGATCGGCCAGATCCTGGGGCGAACCGAGGATGCGGTGCGCAAGTCCACCCGCCGCATATTGGACCGGTTAGCCGTGCAGATGGAGGCGCAACATGCCTGAGCCCATGAAACCGTCAGAGTTGGAAAAGGCGGTGAAAGCAGTATCAACCGTCCCTGAGCCCGATGCGGAGTTTCTCCACTCCCTGCGCGCCCGCTTCGTTGCGGAAGGTCATGCAAGCGCAATCCGACCTCAGGAGAATTCGATGAAAAACAGAAAATTGATCAGCCGCCTGGCATGGGGGCTGGTGGTGTTGGCATTGGCGCTTTCAGCCACCAACCCGATCGTGGTGAATGCACTCAAGCGTTTGTTCGGTTATGTACCTAATGTGGGTATCATTGACCAATCGTCGCAAGTGATGGTATTGAGCGAGCCGGTAACCAGCACTCGTGACGGCTTTGCCCTCACTGTGGAGCAGGCTGTCTTGAGCAATGAGACCCTGACGATCGTCTATTCGTACACGGCCCCCGCCGACTTTTTGTTCATCCCTGATCCGCGCGGCATGTTCGGTGATGCGCCGTATGTGTTGCTGCCCGATGGCACGCGGGTCGATATCCTGGCTGGTAAACAGGTAAGCACAGCCGATTGCCCACAATGCAGTATGCGCTACGCCATGGATTTTGCGACGATTCCCAATGGCACCCAAGCTGTGACGCTGCAACTCCCCACACTGGTGGCAATGCAGGTGGGTGTTGCGCCAGAGAATTGGAGTATTCCACTGGAACTGAGAGCGGCAGGACCCGATGACATTGCACCGGTGATCGAGGTCGAGTTCACACCACAGCCAACCTTCACCCAGCCGGTGCAGGAAACGCAGGCCATCGAAACACCCACCGAAACGGTCAACACGTATGGCATCACGAACACCTTCGATAAAGTTGCCATTCTGCCTGATGGGTATGTGCTATATGGAACCCTGGCATGGTCCGACGCGAACATTCTGCCGTATGGGGCTGGTCAAACACTTGCCAGCGTCAAAGATGCCAATGGCGCCGATGTGCCGTTCGAATATGCAGACCCGGGCATATACGCCTTGACCAGCGACCAGAAATATTATTGGGCATATAAAGTGGGCAAGGACTTCGCAGCACCATTGAAGTTCAACTTTGTGGTCACCGCTTCACTCCCAGCCGACGGCGGCTCCTTCACCTTCGACCCGGGTCTTAACCCACAGCTGGGTCAGAAATGGGATGTCAATCAGGATGTCACAGTCAATGGGCAGGTGGTGCATGTGCTTTCCGCCGAGCAGGGTGGCATTGAACCGGGCTTCTTCCAGTTCATGATGCAATCAGACGGCAACATCGTGGGCGCATCCATCATCGATCTGGCTCACCCACCGCAAGGTTTTGGCGGCGGTGGCGGCGGTGTGCCTGAGGCGCACGCCCTGTTCGCCGCAGGGTTTCAATACCAAATGCCCCTGCCGCAGGGACCGTTCACCTTCACGTTTACGAACGTTGAAATCATTGTCCCCGGTGATTGGGCGCTGAGTTGGAGCCCGTAGGTTAAGACAAAAAACTCGGAAGCCTTGAAGGCTTCCGAGTTTTATTTTCTCACGGCCGCAAACCCCAGCCCATTCGGTCCCACATGTGTGCCGATGACCGTGGTCACATTGACCATGAGAATATCACGCGGCACAGACTGGCTGGCTTGTTGCATCACCGTGTTGAGGAAGTCTTTGGCTCTTGCTTCAGCGCCCGTGTGCAAAATGGCGAGACGTTCCAGTGTGCCGCCTTGCAGGAGGAAGCTCAGCATCCGTTCGTTGGCTTGTTTGGTGGTACGTACGGCGCCAATGAACTTAACTTCACCTTCGGTCAACTCAATGAGCGGCTTGATGTTGAGCAGGCCGCCAAAAAAAGTGACTGCCGCCGGGACGCGCCCGCTGCGCTTGAGGTTATCCATCGTATCCAATGCCGCCGAAACATGCAGACGCCTGCGAGTCGACTCAATGGCTTGCAGGGCCGCAGCGAGTCCAAGCTCAGCAGCTTCGGCGGCAGCCAGCACTTGAAAGCCGAGGCCGAGGGACAGCGAACCGCTGTCCACGAGGGTGACCCGTTCGGGAAAGTCGCTGGCCGCCTGGCGGGCGGAGTTGAGGATGGTCGTCAGTTGCGAGGCGGCGTGGATGGAGAGGATGTGGTCACAGCCACGGGCGAGGAGCGAGTCGTAACGGGTGGCAAATTCGCCGATCGAAGGTGCGGCAGTGGTCGGGTTGGTGCGAAGCGCGGGCAGTCGCCGGTAAAAATCCTCGCGCGAGAGTCCGAGGCCATCGGCATATTCCTGCCCATCCACGACCAGGATTGAAGGGATGACTTCCAGTTCGTGTTGTGCGATGAGATACGGCGGAAGGTCACAGGTGGAATCGGTAACGATGCCGAGCTTCATTGATGCTTCTCACGGTCGAGCCAGAGTTCGCGGTATCGGCGATTCCAATCGATGAGGAAACGGTAGGCAATGACCAGCCCGCCCGCGATGGCCACCCAGAGTTCAGACCCGCGCAGGTTTAACAGCCAGAAAACCGGCGCGATCAGAACGCCCGTAGCCACACTGGCCCGTGCACTGTGGCGGATGGTGAGGGTGAGCAGGAGCAGGAGACCCAGACCGATCAGGAAAGCGAAAGGTTGGATCGCGAGCAACGCACCACCGAAGGTTGCCAGGCCCATGCCGCCGCGGAATTGGGCGAACACCGGCCAGCAATGACCGGCCACTGCGCAGGCGGCCGTGAGCGGGACGATGTAAGGCGGAATGGTATCCCGCCCCAGGACCAGCGCCAGATACGTTGGCAGGAAACCTTTGGCAACATCCAGCACGAACACCAACGCCCCCCAGCCAAACCCGGCCTGACGGATGGTGTTGGTGGTGGTGGCATGCCGCGAGCCCGCGTCGCGCACATCCACACCTTTGGCGTAGCGCGTAACCCAAATGGCAAACGGCAGCGAACCGGAAAGATACCCAAGCAG
>CAZJMZ010000096.1:0-10646 GCA_964547115.1 uncultured Anaerolinea sp.
CTCGTCAAGCCAATCTGGGGCATTTGTTTCCGCAACAGATGTGACAGGTTGTTCGTCTTCCATCAGCCAATCGGGCAAGTCGGTCACCGGTGTGGGGGTCGCCTCGGCCTGACCCAAGTCTTTCATGAAGTCCGTCGTCTCGTTAGTAATGGGTGCGGCCGGTTGGGCAGAGGCATCCATATTTTTGAGCCAGTCTGCCTCGGCAGCAGCAGGCGCACTATCCAAGCCCTGCATCCAGCCGGGGGCGGCGGTCTCAGCCGCCGGAGATTCGTCGAGGCCCTTGAGCCAATCAGGCTGATCACCCAAGGCAGGTTCGGCAGCAGGCTGCTCCATGCCACGCATCCAATCCGGCTGATCGGCAACGGCGGATGGTTCTTCTTCCAGACCCTTTAACCAATCCGGGCCGGCGCTGTCGGCGGCGGGCGCGCTCAACCAGTCGCTTTGACCATCGGCAGGCGCAGTGGCGGAGGTATCGAGTCCCTTGAGCCAGTCAGGGGTATCGGTCGATGCGGGCGTGGCAAGATCGTTCATCCAGTCGGGCTGGTCAGTGGCAGGTTGTGCGACCGGGGCCTCGGCCTCGTTCGGGGTCAGCCAATCGGGTTGGGCGGCGGCCGTGGCTGCCGCGGCAGCGACAGAACCAGCGCCGATATTCTTGATCCAATCGGGGAGTTCCTCTTCCTCGGCGGGCGCAGCAGACGGTGCAGATGGCTGGGCCGGTTGCGATGCGGCGGCGTTCTGCGGCATCATGGCCTTGACCCAATCGGGCAGGTCGGCCTGCTCGATGGAGGCGTCAGCGGCGGGAGCGGGTTCGTCCGCCAGGGTGGCTTTGGATTCATCGAAAGCGCCGGTCGATTCGCCCCAACCAGCAGCCCGCAAAAAGTCTGGGATGTTGTCGTCGGTGGGAACGGTCGAGGGCGCAGGGCTGCTCGGAGCGGTGAAATCAAAAGAGGAGGCAGCCGCCGGTGCAGACGAGGCGGCCGTCGGCTGTGCGGGAGGCGCGTTGAAACTCGTCGCGGTCGAGCCCCAATCCGCGGCCGGTTGCTGCACGGTGCGCCCAAAGTTGGTTTCGGGTGCTATGGCGCGGGTGCTGCCCCAATCTGAGGTCTGGCGGACAGGCTGGCCGTTCCATTCGAGGCGGTCAAGCGTAATGGCGTTGTCGTTGACCTCGCCGGATTGGAAGAGCGAACCGGAAACCTGTGTGGCATACGGGTCCAACTCATAAACGCGCTGGCGATAGGTATTGGCCTTCTCGGGCCGATCAATGGAGAGGATCTCGGTCAGCACCCGGTTGGCGTCAAGGCAATAAGGGTAACGCTGCAAGACCGACATGGCCGTGTCGGCAGCGTCGTTCTTTTGCCCGCTGCGATAGTAGGTGCGCGCCAGCAGGACCTGCATATCGCTGCGGCCCTGGTCTTCTTTGAGCACGCTCTTGATCTCTGAAATGGCTTGCGGGAACAACTCGCCCTGCACGTACATGTGCGCGAGCGCGCCGCGCGTCATGCGGATGCGCGGAGGCTGGACCCCGTCGCGACGGGCGTACAGGCGCTGCAACTCGCCCTGGATGGCCGGGTTGGAGGGCTGCACTTCGAAGGCGCGCTCCATGTGCCAGATGGCGTCATCGAGTTTGTTCTCTTCGTCGCGGATGATGCTCATGCCCACATTGGACACAAAATCGTTCGGCTCCGAGGCCAGCACACGCTGAAAGATATCCACCGCATCGGGGTAGCGTTTGTATTCCAGGTACACCTTGCCAAGCAGGCGGTAGGTTTCGAGATGTTTGGGGAAGGTCTTGAGAATGTGCTGGCAATGGGCGATCGCTTCGTCCAACTGTCCACGGTCGATCATCGCTTCGATGTCGCGGTTGTATGCGCGCAAGTTAACTTTCGCCATGAGTCACTGTGCTCCTGACGCGTATTATAACGCACGTTCCCCGCCCTCACCCCCGGCCAGGGTCAACAATACAATCCATTCGTCATGGTCAGTCGTAGAACAGGGGCAGGGGCGGCACCACATCGTCGCTGAAGGCGTGCGCCGCCAGGGTCATCGCGCTGGCCTCGGCCATTTTGGCCTGGTCGTTGGCATGGATGGTGAACAACGGCTCGCCTTTTTCAGCCCATGCCCCCACCTTTTTATGGATCAGGATGCCAACCGCATGGTCCACTGCATCCGACTTCTTCGCCCGCCCGGCCCCCAGCAACACGGAGGCTTCGCCTACGCTGCGGGCATGGACCTGGGAGATGACTCCGCTGCGAGGGGCTTCCACCACGCTGACAAATTTCGCCCGCGGGAATTTAGCAGGGTCATCCACATACGCCACATCCCCACCCTGCGCCTGCACCAACACCCGGAACTTTTCCAAGGCCGTACCGTTGGTGAGCGCGGATTCGGCCATGGCGCGGCCTTCGGCCAGGTCTTTGGCGCGCTTGCCCAACACCAGCATATGTGCGCTGACATGCAGGCAGTGCTCACGAAAATCCTGCGGACCTTCGCCTTTGAGCGCATCGATGGCCTCCACGACTTCGAGCGAGTTGCCCACGGCGCTGCCCAGCGGCTGGTTCATATCCGAAAGCAAGGCCACCACTTCGCGCCCGGCCAATTTGCCGATGTTGACCATCAGGTCGGCAAGCACACGGGCTTCATCGAGAGTTTGCATGAAGGCCCCGATGCCGGTTTTCACATCCAACAAGATGGCATGGGCCCCTGCTGCGATCTTCTTGCACATGATCGATGAGGCGATCAACGGCGTGGATGGGACGGTGCCGGTGACATCGCGCAGGGCATAGAGCTTGCCATCGGCGGGCGCAAGGTCAAGCGATTGCCCGGTGAGTACAATCCCCTTGTCTTTGAGTTGTTTTTTGAATTCCGCCGTTGAAAGGTCAACGCGGTAGCCGGGGATGGATTCCATTTTGTCGATGGTGCCGCCGCTGAAACCCAGCCCACGCCCAGACATTTTTCCCGCGGGCAGCCCACAGGCCACCACGATCGGCAGGACGGTGAGCGTGGTCTTATCACCCACCCCACCGGAGGAGTGCTTGTCCACCGCAATGTCGACGACATCCTGCAGGTCCATGGTCTGGCCGGAGGCCGCCATGGCCAGGGTCAGGTCGGTGGTTTCGCGCGGGGTCATGCCGTTGAGAAGGACCGCCATCGCAAAGGCTGAGGCCTGATAATCGGGAACGCCCCCGTTGGAAAAGCCGGTAATGAAGAATTCAATCTCTTCGCGAGTCAGTTCGCCCTTCTCGCGTTTCTTGATGATGATATCCACTGCGCGCATAAGGAAGTCTCCTTGTTATCACTGTCGATTGTATCGCAGGAAAGAAAACAGGTCACGTCTGTGACGTGACCTGTTTGGTCATAGTTTGACGAGCGTGTACCCATCCTTGCCATCCTGCACTGACCAGCCTTGAGCGGTGATCTCATTGCGCAGGCGGTCGGACTCGGCCCAATTTCGGCCCGCCCGGGCTTGCAGGCGTTGTTCGGCCAGGGCGATGACCGCCTCAGGGGGCGTATCGTCGGCCAGCGGCGGCGCGTTACGCACCAGGTCCCAGACGTGCGACGGGATGTCCGCTCCGAATGGGTCTGGCAATGAGAACGCGCCCATCTCGCTGAGCGGGAAGCGCGACCCCGCCGGGTACATTTCCGGATTCACCTTGCGAGCCAGAGTCACCGAACTGACGCCGCTCACTTCACATTGGCCGGTCTCGAAATCAAGGATCAGGCCGGTGTGTTCATCGAGGCCAATGGTGTTGTTCTCTTCGGGAATCTGTTCCCGCCATTCGGCAAAGCGCTCCATGCCGATGAAACAGCGGCTGGTGTCGAGGTCCACGCCACCTTCGGCATTATTCCAGTGTGGGACAAAGGAAATATGCATGCCAAAATCAGCAAAGAAATTCAACCCATCCACCGCGTGGACATCCTGCCCGACCTTGTAGATCTCATAGACCGGCAAAGCATGGGCGGAGATCGAGATCGTGGCGGCCGAAGCAAACACCAGCGTAGTCCCGAGGCGGTGCTTCGCGCGGATCACATCCCAGGCCAGCGAGCCTTTGAGTTGGCGGATGGCATAGGTCGGGCTGCCGGGTCCCATAAAGATGAGATTGGCATACAGCAGCGGTTTGATGATCTCCGGGTCATCGGGGCTGAAGGCCGAATTCTTTTTGCGCGCAGGGACGACATCCACCACGGGTTTGTAGTTTTGCAGGCGGGTCTTCATAAACTCGCCCACCTTGCCCACCACCTGGGCCGAGTTCAACTCAAAACCGGCGGGAGTTTCGAGCAGGGCGATCCGCAACGGCGCGGCGAGTTTGCGCGCCAGGGTCTCAAAAATGCGGCCTCCGGCGAGGGATGTTTCGCCGGAGCCGAGAAAAGCGATCTGTCCGAGTGTCATGCTAGTTGGATGAGGTATTGAGGGTATCTATTACATGCAGGAGATCATCGTTGGAGGGGATGTCGCGCATCGAAGTGCCGTAATGCATGAAGCGGATCTGGCCCCTGGCATCGACCACGCAACTCAAGGGCATGCGCCCGGCCTTGAACATGTTCACTTCCTGCCGGTATTGCCGTGCCACCGAATGCTCGGGGTCTGGCAGACCCACGAACGGAATATTCTCGTTGGCCCAATAGCGCTGGAAGGTTTCCATATCGTTCGGGCCAATCGCTAAAATTTCCACACCACGGCTTTGAAATTTTTTATACTCGTCCCGCAGGCGCGCCAACTGCGCGCGGCAATGCGGTCACATAAAGCCGCGCAGAAAGGCCAGCACTACAGGCTTGCCAAGGTAATCAGAAAGACGCACGGTATGGCCATGCACATCGGTCAATTCAAATTCAGGCGCGGGTTCCCCTACGGCAAAGACATGAGCATTCATTTCAAACCAAACTCCAAAAACGTTTCAACGACCTGCATGAATGGGCCCGGGCATTCCTCTTGTGGCACATGCCCGCAGTCCGGCAGGACGTTCAATTGCGCACCCGAAATTGTATCAGCCAGGGCCACGGTGTTGGCGGTCGGCACGATGCGGTCATCATCGCCGGTGATCAAGCTCACGGGCATGGTCAGTTCGCCCAAGTGTTCATTCAAACCAGCGGGGCGCGGTGCAATGGTGAATTCGTACAAGGCGCGGTCCCAATTAAATACCTGCAAAGGTTTGCGATACCCTGCAATAATTTCATCGGTCACGCGGCTCGGGTCATGCCACGCCTGCAGGATGGTGGCGTTGCCCGTCTGCGCAATATCACGGACCAGCAAAGGACCGAGGTGCCGCATCTGCGGACTCGCCAGCAACGGCAGGGCCCACTGCGGAAAGCGCCCGCCTCCAGTCCCACCGACGGCTGGACTCACCAAGATCAGCCTTTCCACCCGCTGAGGATATTTCAGCGCAAAGGCCACGGCCACCGTGCCTCCCGCCGAATTGCCCACCAGCGTTGCCCGCTCGATGCCGAGCGCATCCATCAACCCGGATAATAACTCCACATTGGCATCGGTGGAATACGGACTTTCCCCCGACCATTCCCCCGGCATGGGACGACTCGTCAAACCAAAGGCCGGGCGGTCATACGCGATCACGCGCCCGTAGGCGGCAAAGTCATCGAGCACTTCACGCCACGAAAAGACGCTCGCGCCGAAGCCGTGGAGGAGAATGAAGGTATCTGCACCCTGACCGGCCTCCTTGTAATGGACCGTCACATCGCCCACTTGAATGAACTGGCCATCCGGGTCGGCCAGCTCACGCTCGGTTTGCAGGCCTGGCTGCTCAGGCACAGGGACAAGGAAAGGCCCCACGAGGATCAGCAGGAGCAGAACAGCGAGGATGGAAAGTACGATGCGTTGCCAGCGTTTCATTTGCGCAAGATCCTGTCTTGAAAGCCTTATTTACCCAACGACTCGAGAAACTGCACTGTGGCGGCGGTGGCCTGCGCCCATTGCTCTTCGGCGGGGATGGTCGCTTCCTTATCCCCAGCCTGCGGACCGTAGGAGCCGAATTGGGCATGGTTGCCGCCTTCGATGGAAACGATCTGCGTATTTGCAGGGAATTTGGCAAGCAGCGACTGGTCGGTGTATGCGGTGGAACCGGCCATATCGTTGGTGCCATACACCAACAACGCTTTGAGCGCGGTATCTTTCAGAGAATCGTCGGAGGGATACGAAGCCCAAAAGACGATGCCATCGAACGTACTTAAGTGTTTCGCAACATAACTGGCCGAGGCCACCCCGCCGAGGGAATGTCCGCCCACGGCCCAGTGCTGAATATTCGGGTATTGCGCAATGACCTTATCGGCGGCGTTGATATCGAAGAAGGCCAGGTTGATGGTCACTTTCACCACGGCGACAAAATAGCCCTGGGCGGCGATCTGGTGCAGCACAGGTGAGTACACGCGGTAATCCACACGACCGCCGGGGTAGAAGACAAAGCCCGTGGTGGGCGTCACATTTACGGGCTCAAAGGTGATGAACCCGTCGTGCTGGGTGACGGTCACCTGCGCGTCGGATTGAAGAGCATCGAGCGCAGGCTGCTGAGGCGGATAGGCGTCGTTGCCCCACAGCACAAGTCCAAGCGTACCAAGCACAGCCACCACCAACAAGGTGATCAAAATTCGTTTCAAGGTTTTCAAGAAAGAGTCTCCGGTAAAAAAATTTATGACGAGCTATTTTTCCAAACCACGCAGGAACGCATCCACCGCGCGGAGAAATTCTTCGGGCTGTTCCTCCTGCGGCACGTGCCCGCATTGGGCGATGAGAAAATATTCAGCGCCGGGAATTTCACTCGCCAGCCGGGCATGCTCCGGCGTAGGGATGATGCGGTCGTCGTCCCCGGCAATGACCAGTGTGGGCATGTCGATCGTACCCACTTGTGAGGCCAGCTCGAGGGTCTCCCCGGCGATGGTGTATTCCCACAAGGCGCGGAAGCGGTTATGGATCTGACCATACTTCGCCGACTCGGCGCGCTCGGCGGCGGTGAGTTTGGATGGATCATGCCAGGCAAGTTTCAGCAATTCGTCGGCGTTGGCCTCGCCGAGGAACTGACGGGACGACACCGGGCCGAGGCGCCGCATTTGCGGCGTGGCATACAGCCAGGCATATTCAGGCGGAAAACCGCCGGTGGTGTAAATGGCCGGGTCGGCAAGGATGAGGGCCTCGACCCGCTCGGGGTATGCCAGCGCAGTTTGCACAGCGATGGTGCCACCCTGCGAATTACCAACCAGCACCGCACTTTCGATACCCAACGCATCCATCAAACCGACCACGAACTCGGGCTGCATCGAAGGCGCATACGGACTCTTGCCCGTCCACGCACCCTGCATGGGATATTCGCTCAAGCCGGTCCCGATGCGGTCGAAGGCGATCACGCGCCCATATTGCGAGAGCGGCTCCATCACTTTGCGCCAGGTGGTGAGGTTGCCACCGAAGCCGTTCATCAGGATCAGGGTGCGATCGCCTGAACCCATTTCTTTATAGTGCAGGTCGTAACCCAACACGTTGACGTACTTGCTATCGGCATCGGTCAGGTCACTCGCGTTCAGTGTCCCGCCGTCCACCACCGACATGGGGATAAGCAACGGTCCCACCAGGATCAACAGCAATAAGACCAGCAAGCCCCTGCCCAACCATTTCAATACACGTTTCATGTCACTCCAACAATTCCCGCGCCTTGCGCCAGATGGCATCGAACATGGCCGCCGTCAACTTGCCGGTGGAGGTGTTCTGCTGGCTCGGGTGATAGGAACACAACACCTGTGTTCCGTGCGCCAGCTGGAAGACCGCGCCATGCGCGAACTTCCAGGCCGAAGCGCGTACGGAGTATATTTTCAGAATTCTCTCAAATGCTATCCGACCCAGGCAGACGATCACCCTGGGCTGCAAAAGGGCCAACTCGCGTTCGAGAAACGGCTGGCAAGTATTCAGTTCTTCAGGGGTGGGCTTGTTATCGGGCGGGGCACAACGACCGGAGGCCGTGATGTACATATCCTTCAGGGTCAGCCCATCGCTGCGCGACTCAGCCTGGGGCTGGCTCGCAAACCCGGCCCGGTGCAACGCCGGGAACAAAAAATCGCCCGAGGCATCGCCCGTGAACTGACGGCCTGTGCGGTTGGAGCCATGCGCACCGGGCGCCAACCCCACCACCAGCACGCGGGCATGCGGGTCGCCAAAACCCGGCACGGGCTTGCCCCAATAGTCGTGGTCACGGTAAGCCTTGCGCTTGACCCGTGCCACCTCCTCCCGCCACGCCACCAGGCGCGGACAAGCCCGGCAGGCGACGATCTCTTCATTCAGGGTCTGTAATGTGGTCATGGCGGGGATTCTATCTGGTTTGGCGAAAGTCTGGAGATTTTCGGGGAGTAGTGGTTGTGGTATGTAAAGCCACAGAGTTCGCAGAGATTTTGAGTTTTTCTCTCAATGGGCCCGGTGCGCTCAGTGGCGAAGGGGTTTTTACACGCGGATTTCGCCACTCCGGACTTTCGACTCCAAAATCAGGGTGGATTTCTCTGGTATAATCTCCGCCCGTGACTGGTCCTGCAAGCGGTTTTGGCAACGAGACTGCGAGCACGGAGACCTGCATCAGAATCTTATAGAAAGGAAGCAAACGTCATGCCTTTACAGAAGGAAACCAAGACCAAGCTCATCACGGATCACCACCGCCATGACAGCGATACCGGCTCACCCGAAGTGCAGATCGCGATCATGACCGGCCGCATCCAGCAGTTGACCGAGCACCTGCGCGCCAACAAAAAAGATGAGTCCTGCCGTCGTGGCCTGCTCAAACTGGTTGGTCAGCGCCGCCGTATGTTGACCTACCTCAGGCAATCGGATTATCAGCGTTACCTGAAGATCACCGAGAGCCTCAGCCTGCGCCACAAGTAATGCCTTTTTGTAGGGGCGGAGCAATGCTCCGCCCCTACGCATTTTCATCCGCCGTCAGGAATTGAATAGCGCGAATGACCGGGCGTCATTCCCACTCTTCAGTCCCTGACCCCCGAGGCGGAATCATTCGTAGGGGCGACGTCCCGTCGCCCATGGGCCATGCCCCCTTTACATTGGGCGGGACGACCCCGCCCCTACAGACACAGGAGACAATTAAATATGCAACCCGAATCAAAGAAATACTCAGCCACGATTGGGAAGAACGTGCTCACCTTCGAGACCGGCAAGCTGGCCGGGCAGGCCGGTGGCGCGGTGACCTTTGGTACACCCGAATCGATCGTCTTTGCCGCGGCCACCATGGGTGGTGTGCGCGAGGGCATCGACTTCTTCCCGCTCTCCGTCGAATACGAGGAGAGATTGTATGCTGGCGGCCGCATCCCCGGTTCGTTCTTCCGCCGTGAAGGACGCCCCGGCACCGAGGCGATCCTCACCGCCCGCCTGACCGACCGCCCCCTGCGCCCGCTGTTCCAGGATGGCATGCGCAATGAGGTGCAGGTCATTATGTTCACGCTGTCGTCGGATGGCGAGAACCCGCTCGATATTCTGGCGATCAACGCCGCCTCCGCCGCCATCATGATCTCAGACATCCCCTGGGGCGGGCCGGTGGGCGCAGTGCGCGTGGGCCGCGTCAATGGCGAGTTCGTCATCAACCCGACCTTCGCCGAGATCGAAGCAGGCGACCTCGACCTGCGCATTGCCGGCACACGCGATGCCATCCTCATGGTGGAATGCGGCGCGAACGAGATCCCCGAAGAAGTGATGGTCGAAGCGCTCGAGTTGGGCCACAAGTCCATTCAGCCGCTGATCGACCTGCAATTCCAGATGCGCGAAGAAGTGGGCAAGCCGAAGCGCGAGATCAAACTCGCCGGGCTCGACCCCGAGATCCGCAAGCTGGTGTTCGACAAGGTCAATGGACCGATGAACGAACTGCTCGAGAAGCCGCTGAGCAAAGCGGAATTCTACGGCGGGATGGCGACCCTCAAGGAAGCCGTGGTCGCCGAACTGTGCACCGTGCCCGAAGGCGCGGACGCTTCAACCTACCCCTCAACGGGTTCGGTCAAAGAGGCCTTTGACCAGGCTGAAATGGATATCGTGCGCGAACGCATCTTGAGCATGGGCAAACGTCCCGATGGCCGCACGCCGACCGACATCCGCCCCATTTGGTGTGAGGTGGGCCTTTCGCCGCGCGCGCATGGCTCGGGGCTGTTCACCCGCGGTGAGACGCAGATCCTCTCGTTCGCCACGCTCGCCACATTGGGCGAAGCGCAGGAGTTGGATAACCTGAGCCCGATCAAGGACAAGCGCTATCTGCACCACTACAACTTCCCGCCGTACTCCACGGGTGAGGCCAAGCCTCTGCGTGGCCAGAGCAGGCGCGAAGTGGGACATGGAGCGTTGGCAGAGCGGGCGCTCGAACCGGTCATCCCGGCCGAAGAGTCGTTCCCGTATACCATCCGGGTGGTGTCTGAGGCGTTGTCGTCCAATGGCTCGACCTCGATGGGCTCGGTCTGCGGTTCGACCCTGGCGCTGATGGATGCGGGCGTGCCGATCAAGGCGCCCGTTTCGGGTGTGGCGATGGGCCTGATCACAGACGATAGCGGCCGCTACAAAATCCTCACCGACATTCAAGGCACCGAGGACCACCTCGGCGATATGGACTTCAAGGTGGCTGGCACCTCGGCGGGCATCACCGCCCTGCAGATGGACATCAAGATCAGCGGCCTGA
>CAZJMZ010000097.1:0-10571 GCA_964547115.1 uncultured Anaerolinea sp.
CGCAACATCACCGTCAACGCCGTGGCCCCGGGCTTTGTGGATACCGAGATCCTGAACGCCATGCCGCCCGAAACGCTCGAAGCTGCCCTCAAGATGGTGCCGCTGGCCCGCAAGGGTAAACCCGAAGAGATCGCCTACGCCGTGGCCTTTCTGGCTTCGGATCAAGCCGCCTACATCACCGGCCAGACGCTCGGCATCGATGGCGGCATGGCCATGATGTAGACCATTACTCGTCCCCCCCGGGGACGAAGGAGAAAGTATGACAGAATCCAACCAAGGCAAGATCACCGTTGCGCCTGATGTGCTCGTGACCATTGCCCGCATGGCCGCGTTGAGCGTGCCCGGCGTCAGTGGCATGGCCAACGTCACTGGCGGCGTGAACCGGCTGTTCAAACGCGGCGTCAGCGACGGCGTGCGCATCGAGGTCGAAGATAACACCATCGTGGCCAGCCTGTATCTGGTCCTGCAACCGGATGTGAACATCCGGGAAGTGGGCCGCAATGTACAGGTGCAGGTGGCGCGCGCCCTGCAGGAAATGACCGGCATGGACGTGGCAGAGATCGAGATCCACATCGAAGACATTCATTTTTCCAACGAGGCACCCCCGGCATGAAACCTCGCACCAGGGCGCGCGCGCTGGCCCTGCAAGTACTTTACGAAGTGGATATTGCCAGCCATCAACCCGGCGACGTGCTGCGTGACCGGCTGGTTGAAACCCCCCTGTCTGACGACCTCGCAGAGTTCGCACGGCAGATCATTTTCGGCATCCTGCCGCTCACCCACGAGCTTGATTTGCTGATCGCCAAATATGCGCCCGAATGGCCGCTCGACCAGATCGCCGCCATCGACCGCAACATCCTGCGCATGGCGCTCTGGGAATTTTCCGTCTTCCATGAAACGCCCGTCAAAGTGGCCATCAACGAAGCGGTGGAACTGGCCAAGCAATACGGCTCCGATTCAGCGCCGCGCTTCATCAATGGCGTGCTGGGGTCGTTGGCCGAGCATCAGGCAGAGATCAAACAGGTTATCCAGAACACGTGATATGGAAATTCTAGGCATCGGCGCACAGGAACTCATCTTCATCGTCATCATCGCCCTCATCGTGCTCGGCCCCAAAGACATGCAAAAAGCGGGCCGCACGATCGGGCGCTGGCTCAACCAACTCGTCCGCTCGGATGGCTGGAAGGCTTTTCAAAAGACCTCGCGCGAGATCCGTAACATCCCCACCACTCTGATGCGCGAAGCGAACATGGAAATGGCGGATGCGGAACGCGAGATCCGCAAGCTGACCGAGTTGAACAACCGGCCTTCCGGGCCCGCCTCGGTGCCAACCTCGGGCCTGCCTCGCCCCGAGGAGCCTGGTAACACCATCCAACCTCCCGCCGCCACTCAACCCGCAGAGAACACCGAACCCCAATGAAACGCATCCTTCGCAGCTTGTGGCGGGTCATCACCTTCCCTTTCATACTCGTCTACAACCTCGTGCTATTCCCCTTCCGCTTTGCGCGGAAGGCCTACCACTTCATCAACGACGATGTGGAAGACGACCGCCCTCTCATCGATTCGCTCGCCAGCCTCGCCACCGAAGCCGATGCGCGCGCCAGTCTGTGGGACCATATCGAAGCCTTGCGCATGCACCTGCTGCGCATGGTGATCGCTTTGGCCATCGGCGTGGGCATCTCGTTCTACTTCACCCTCCCGCTCATGGACTACCTGGCCATCCCCGTTGGCGGGCTGGAGAAACTGCAAGCCATCAAGGTCACCGAGGAGATCGGCGTCTACATGCGCGTGGCGCTCACCAGCGGCATCGCCATCATGTTGCCCTACATTGCCTTCGAGATCTGGTTGTTCGCCGCGCCGGGCCTGCGTTCACGCGAACGTAAAATGGGGCTGGCAGGCATCCCGCTGGCGACGGTGCTGTTCCTCTCCGGCATGGCTTTTACGTACTTTGTCCTGCTCCCCACCGCCTTACCTTTTCTCGGCAGCTTCACCAAGATCCAACAGTTTTGGACGGCGAACGATTACTTCGGCTTCGCCACCGGGCTGATGGTGTGGATCGGTGTGTTCTTTGAATTCCCACTCGTAGTATATATCCTCACGTCCATCGGCCTGGTCAAGCCGGTGGTGCTGGCGCAACAATGGCGGCTGGCTATCATCATTATTGCGATCATCGCGGCGGCTGTCACCCCCACCGTGGACCCGGTCAACATGGGGCTGGTGATGCTGCCCATGACCTTGTTGTATTTCGTAAGCATCGGCCTCAGTTACATCGCCTACGCCGGGCGAAGAAGAAGAGTGGCCGAAACCCCTGAAACTGAAGCAGGCTCCGGCTGAGTTTGAAGCGGGTGTTTGTCCATAGAGGAGAAAGAGCATGAAGGTCCGTCCATTTTTATTGCGTCCATTCCTGATTTTTATCATCATCCTTGCCTTGGCCAGCCAGGCCTGCGCTTTGAGCCTGATCGACCTGCCCACCTCCAGCACGCCGGTGCCGGTCAATGACGGGTCGGCGCCCACACCGCAGCCGCGCGCGCCAGTGACGTTCACCGTGCGCCTACCCGAACCGTTGCAACCCAATGAGATCATCGCCATGAGCGTGGTGGACGAGATCACCGGGCTCACGCTCAACCCGGTGGATTATCAAATGGCGATCGTGGATGCGACCACTTACACCATCAAACTTGATATCCCTGATAAATCGGTCATCAAATATCGCTTTGTGCGACTGGGGCCCGCACGTGTGGCCGAGGACACCAACAATGACAGCCCGGTGCGATATCGCCTGTTGCAGGTGAACGGACCGACGAACATCGTCGATACGGTCAGCAGTTGGGCTGACCGCCCCGCAAACACGCTTTCAGGCAATATCACCGGCGCGGTGATGAACGCCGATACCGGCGCGCCCATCCCCAACATCATGGTGACGGCGGGCGGCGCACGCGCATTGACCGATTCAGCAGGGCGCTTTCAATTGCTGAACCTGCGCGGTGGCACGCACAACCTGGTGGCCTATGCGCTCGATGGCACCTACCAGACCTTTCAGCAGGGCGCCACCGTGGCCGAGAACCAGACCACGCCAGTGGATATTCGCATGAAGGCGGCGCAACTGGTGAACGTCATCTTCAGCGTCTCGGTGCCGTCAGGCATTCAACCCGGCATGAAATTGCATATCGCCGGGAACCTGTTGCAATTGGGCAACACCTTTTCAGACCTGCGCGGCGGATTGAGCACCGTAACCGACCGCATGCCCGAGATGACGCCATTGCCCGATGGCCGCTATTCGGTTTCGTTGTTCCTGCCGGCCGGTGCCGACGTGGAATACAAGTACACACTGGGCGACGGGTTCTGGAATTCCGAGTTCACCTCCACCGGGCAATATTTCACCCGGCGTTTCATCGTCCCATCTCAGAACACCACCATCAATGATGGCGTGCAATCGTGGCAATCAGGCCCCAACGCGCCCATTCTGTTCGAGGTGACGGTACCGGCCAACACACCCAGCGGCGATATCATCTACATTCAATTCAACCCCTATGGTTGGACACCGCCATTGCCCATGACCAACCTGGGGAACAATCGCTGGGCCTTCAAACTCTATGGCCCGCTCAATATTATCGGCTCGTTCGGGTATCGCTACTGCCGCAACGCACAATGCGACTCAGCCGATGACTCACAGACCGCCGGCCCCACCGCACACGGCCGCAACGTCTCGCCGACCATCACTCCACAGGATATTGTGGACACTGTCAACGACTGGGTTTGGAACACCAGGACCGTCAGCCCAACGCTGGTGGCGGCCAACATTCCTTCGCGCGGCACAGGCTTCATGGCCGGCGTCGAGTTCCAATCGTATTACGACCCGAACACCCCGGCCTTCGTCAAACCCGCCGTTGAGAATATCCATGCCATGGGCGCGAACTGGGTTGTGTACACTCCCTCATGGACGTACACCCGCACCAACCCGGTGGTCTTCACAGCCCTGCCTGGCAGCGATCCCTTATGGGCCGACACGCTCGAAGCTGTCAACCGCGCGCGCACCTTGAACCTCAATGTGGCGCTCTTCCCGCAGCCGCGCTTCCCGACCAATGCAGCCGACTTCTGGCGGTCTGCCCCACGCGACGGCACCTGGTGGGACAACTGGTTCAATCAATACCGCGCTTTCATCATCCATCACGCCGACCTGGCGACACAAGCCTCGGCCCAGGGGATCATCCTTGGCGGAGACTGGATCGCCCCGGCTCTGCCCTCGGGTAAGCTTGCCGATGGCAACCCAAGCGGCGTCCCCGCTGACGCTGAAACACGCTGGAAGAATCTCATCACCGAGGTCCGCCAGCACTTCCGCGGCAACGTGCTGTTCGCCATCCCCTACGACAACAACGTGCTGGTCCCACCGATCAACATTCTGAAGGACGCTGACGCCGTCTATTTGTTATGGTCCATCAAATTGAGCAGTTCCGCCTCCCCCAACAAAGCCGATATGCTCACCGAAGCCGGGAACCTGCTCGATACCAATGTGGCCCCCATCCAAACACAGGTCGGTAAACCGTTCGTCATCGCACTGGCGTATCCATCCTCCACCTTCTCTGCCACAGGCTGCCTCCCCAACGGCAACAACGGTTGCGCCGACTGGACCGCCCTCAGCCGCCCCAACCCCGACCTCACCACCGTCAACCTCGACCTACAGCAGCAGTTCGATATTTACGACGCCATGTTCAACGCGGTCAACGCGCGGTCATGGGTCAGCGGGCTGGTCAGCCGCGGGTTTTACGGCCCTGTGACCCTGCTCGATAAATCCGCTTCGGTGCGCGGCAAACCGGCCGCAGACTTGCTATGGTATTGGTTCCCGCGTCTGTTGGGGAACATCAAGTAACTTGTGCCCCAGAATCGAAAACGGCCTCCGCCATGGGAGGCCGTTTTCGATTCTGCTTAACGTTTTCTGGCAAAGACCATCACCGTATCGCCTTCGAAGACCAGTTCATACTCGCAATCCGTGCGGAGGCCAGTCAGGAGCGCTGCAGGTAACTGCACGGTTCGTACCGCCAGATAATCGAACTCCTGTGGGTGTTCGCCCAGCCAGGCTTGCACGCAATCCGCAGTGCCGCAGGCCTGCAAACGGGATAACGCCCGCAGATGGTCATAAAAGGCGGCTCCCAAGGTCCACTCGGTGCCTTGAAAGGTGGTAAGACTCTGGCGTTCGGCCAGCACCGGGAACCACTCTTGAAAGAAGTCCAGTTCGGGGCCGCCGATGCCGGTCAGGATCACGAAGCGGCTGCCAACCGGCGTATTGGCGCGGACCCACGCGAACGCTTCCTGGTCGGCACTCCTCAAACTGGTATTCGCCAGCCGGAAAGTGAACATAAACCCCTGCCCAAATAACACGGCGATCATCAGCAACACCGTCGTTGCAAACAGCCGCGCACGTACAGGCCTGGCCGCCTCCACCCATGCAGCCGATATCTCTCTCACATGCAGGTACAACCCGGCGGCCAACAGGCTTAACGGCATGAAGACAAAGTTGGCCGCACTGCG
Organism: uncultured Anaerolinea sp.; assembly: GCA_964547115.1. Lineage (GTDB taxonomy): Bacteria > Chloroflexota > Anaerolineae > Anaerolineales > Villigracilaceae > Defluviilinea. Next base: position 5,527 of record CAZJMZ010000097.1, read on the forward strand.
CCATTCGATCAAATACGGCACAACTGCCAGCGCCAGCATAAAGTATGAACGGCTCCACAACCCCCACAGCAGGCCCGCCCCCAATAATACAGAGAGCAGCCACGAAACACGGTCAGCTATGAACACATCATGCCAGAAGCGGCTGAAGGCTGCGAACCCCGTGGTCGCGCCGCTGCCCGTCGCCAGTACGGAAGCGAACGGGGCGAAACCATGCTGCGCCAGCACACTGCCCCACCACAGCGATGAAACCAACGCCACTCCCAACGCCACCAGACCCGCATCCAGCGTGGAGCGGCGGGTACGCCCAAAGCGCAGCCACAAACCGGCACAGACCACCGCAGTATGCAACCCAGCCTCCGGGTGACTGAGCACAGCCATCGCACCAAACACCACAGACCAACCCAGCCAACTCCGCTTACCGGAGGTGAACAATCGCAGAATAGCCCAGCCGCAAAACAACAATGCCGTGAAACCCAGCGACCGGGTCAGGCCACCGCCCATCACCAACCAGGTGAACGAACGCGGGATCAGGGCATAGATCAACGCGGCCCATGCCCCTTGCTCATGGGAGGTGAGTGCCGCGCCGAACAGGTACACCCCCCCGATCGCCAGCACGCTCACCACAGCCGGCAGGAAGCGCAGTACCGAGATCTCGTTGAAGCCCAGATCCACAAGCAGACGTGCCAGATAAAAACCTAGCGGCGAATACGCAAAGGGATAATCGGCAAAATTATATGAGGTGAAATCTGGCAGACGGTAGCCACTCGTGTGCAAGTCACGGATCATGCTCAGGAACATCCCACCGTCATTGGGAGGAAAACCAGCCTCAATGGTAGGCGCAATGCGAAGAATGGCTCCAAGAAATAGAGCCAGCGGCAGAATCAGTTGCTTCAAGGATCGATGCATCCCGTTGATTGTATCCTATCGAATCCCAAGCTGAAGGGGGCGCTTATTTGTATTGAATGGTAAGGAAGGCTTGACGTTGAAAGAAAACAGTTTTTGGGCAGGTCACTCCCGCCCGGTTATTTTTAATGCCAGCCATGAAAAGAATCCCACACCCAGATAACTAAAAGCCAGGTCTACGAGGTCGAAGGAGCGGCTGGCGAAGAACAGTTGCGAGAGTTCTTCAAGGCCAATGAACAGGCTGAGGATCAGACCGGCTCGCAGCACGAGCAGGCCGGGGCGTAGTGTGAAGCGCCTACTTTGGAGGAGGGTCAAGTCGATGAGCAGCGTCAGGATCCCATACAGGATGAAGTGTCCCACCTTGTCCAGATCGTGCGCGGTCAACAGGCGCAGGAAGCCCAAGTTGCCGGTATCTGCCAGCACGATGATAAGCAATATAAAAAGCGCAAAAAGGACGGTGATGACCTTCATGCGTCATTGCAAACGCTGGAACAATTCGACCAGCGAGAATCCGCCGCCCGCGATCAGGAATCCGAAATAAAGCAGGGTGGCAATATTGGCGAGATAACCCAACAGCACCGAGCCACCATCGCGGTCCATCATGCCGAGGGCCAGGAAGATCAGCGCCAGTGCAGGCAGGGTGTTGCTGAACGGGATGAACCCGAACGGCGCCATGAGCAACAACGCCGCCAGAATGAAGGACAGGTTATTGATGAGGGTGGCCAGCCGTCCGGTGGTGAGACGCGGCAGCCGGTGCGGGCGGCTGAGGCGTTCGAGGCGGTGGATCCATACGAGGGCGCGGCCGAAGCCTTCGCGCAACCTCTCGGTGGAGAGTTTACGATGAGCAATGAAGCCCGGAAGCCATAGCTTGCGGGCCAGCAGGTGCGTGATGCCGATCAGCAAAATGCCCGTGCCAAACACCGTGCTGACGCCAGGGATCGAGACCGGCACAAGGAAGATCAACGAGAGAAAGATGGTAAGCAGCATGAGGCTATCCACACCCACGATGTCCATGATCTCGTTAAGTGTCACTTCGTGCGGGGGCAGTTTTTTGAGAATCAACTCAACCTTTTCGCCCAGCGATTCGGCCTCCAGATCAGCGACTTCGTGTTGTGAGAGAACGAGATGCTCTTCCATGCGAAGAAAACTCCGGGTTAACCGGCGCGCGCTTCACGGCGAGCCTTATACCATTCCACGAACATGGGGACGACCGAGATCAGAATGATGGCCACGATCACAAATTCAAAATTCGCCTTCACAAAGGGAATGTTACCGAAGAAATAACCCAGGAGGGTGAAGAGCAAAACCCAGGTGGCGCCGCCTACCACGTTGTAGGTGGCGAAATACGCATACGACATTTTGCCAATACCCGCCACGAACGGTGCAAACGTGCGGACGATGGGCACAAAACGCGCCAGGAAGATGGCTTTGCCGCCATGTTTCTCGAAGAAGGCATGGGTCTTTTCGAGATATTCCTTCTTGATCCATTTGATGTTGTAGGCGCGGTCGCCGAGGTAATGACCGATGGAATAGTTCACCGCATCGCCGGTGATGGCGGCAACCATCAGCAGCCCGATCAGGCCCCAGACGTTGAACGAGCCGAGCGCGGCGAACGTCCCCGCGGCGAAGAGCAGAGAATCGCCGGGGAGGAACGGCATCACCACCAGGCCGGTCTCGACGAAGATCACCAGGAACAGGATGGCATACGTCCAGGCGCCGTAGTTGGTAATGATCTGCGAAAGATATTCATCCAGGTGGAGGAAGAGATCGAGCAGGTTCTTTAGGATTTCCATTGGGCTGTACTCGCTTTCTAGTGTGAAAGTGACTGCCTCCCGGCAGTCACTGGTTTTTACCGGACGCGGATTATACCTTGCTTTCAGGGCGCGGCTCAATGCGGCTTAACCAATCGCCCAGCACCAGCAAGATGAGACTCCCCACCGAAGCAAAACCCAGCCGCAATTGCCCCAGCGGGATGAAATCCCAACCCAGCCACAGGCTAAAGACATGCCCGGCAGCAAAACCCAATCCGCCGAGAAGCAGGTAGAGCATCAAATGCCCACCGCCCCCATCGCGGATGAAATGATAGGCTGCACCGTACAGGCAGGCAAGCAACAGGGCGAAGAGAAAAGCTGGCAGGGTCATAAAGGTAACAGGCTCTGCCGGCACAAGTCCCGCAGAGCCTGCTCCAAATTAAGGTTTCAAGTGCTTTGTGAAGAAATCAGTGATGGCGTTGTAGCAGGTGACCCGGTTCTCATATTTGAGCACATCATGGCCTTCGTCTTCGAAGACCAGCAGGTCGATATCCTTGCCCTGGGACTTTAACTCGCGTACCAGGTCTTCCGATTCAGCCGCCACCACACGTGGATCGTTACGTCCTTGAATGACCAGCATCGGAGCGGCCATATTGTGGATATGTGTCTTGGGCGAGCGTTCGATCAGGTCGGCGCGATCGGTGGGATTCTCAGGGTCGCCGATCGCCATTTTGAAGTACGGTTTCCATGTGGCCGGGATGCGGTCGGAGAAGGTCAACAGGTCATACGGTCCGAACATATCACAGGAGGCCGCCCATAAGTCGGGGTGTTTGCCTGCCTGCATCAAGGTCATATAGCCGCCATACGAGCGACCAACCACAGCGGCGCGTTTCACATCCAGGCGCTTGTCTTTGTTCAGCACCTGCGTCATCGCGTGGACGTGGTCAAGCCGGTCCTGCCCGCCCCAGTCCTTGTCCACGTGCTTGGTGTAGGAGAGGCCATACCCGGTGGAGCCGCGCACGTTCGGCACGAAGACGGCGAATCCGCGCAAGGTAAGGAATTGGATCAAGGGCATCGAGAACCAGGCAAAGTCTGGGCGTTCCTGTCCCTGTGGGCCGCCATGGATGTAGTACACCACCGGGCGCGGACCTTTGAAGCCGAGTTTGCTTGAGGGGAGATACAGCCGGGCGGAGACGCGCAGGCCATCGTGAGAAACGAACGAGGCGTCCTCACCTTTTGAAAGCGTCCCATCAGCAATCCCCAGGATTCTTTCGGCCGTGTGACAGGTCAATTTATTACGCTTTTTGCCACGCACGGTATACAACTGGGTCGGCGAGGTGGCCGTGGAGAAGGCGAACGAGAAGGCATCTTCTTCATGGTTATAGTCCACCCGCTCAAGCATGCCGCCATCGAACGGCTCTTCGCCAACGATAATGTGCTTCAGGCGCATGCTGAGCGCTTCTTCATCGAACACGCCTTCATACACCCACGAACAGCCATCGATGTTATAGCGCAGAAGATAATGGTTCTTGTAGAGGTGACCGATCTCTTCCAATTCACCAACACCCTTGTGTGCCACGCCATTGAGTTGCACCGCCGTAATGACACCCGGTTTCTTGAGCGAAATATAGCCCAGGCTGTAGGTATCTTCGAAAATGGATGTGGTAACGATCACCCCTTTTTCACTCGGCGAGAAAAGGGTCGAACCCAACCCGTTCAAGGGCACGGCTTCGCCTTCAGCGCGGTCTTCAAGCAGCTTGCCGTACAACACGGTCTGCTTGCCGGCCTGCCACAGCACAAGCACGCCATCACCCACGGTATAGCCGGTGCCAAGCAATAATTTCTTGTGGTCCTTGCTGTGCGCAGCCACACCCAAGCCATAGGTGTATTCGACGATCTTGGTCAGCTTGCCGGTCTTCAAATCACCACGATAAGTCTCGATCAACGGCGCATCGCGCCGTTCAGCCCCAAAGTAGACAATGCCTTTTTCAACATCGCACTCACCCAAGTGCACTCGATAGGATGCAAAGAAGTTATCGAATGCAGGCTCAGGAAAGCCACCTTCCAAGGGAATCCACATGGGCTGGTAATTCTCGTCGCCGTCCTTATCGATCATCACCAGGATCTTCTGCTGCTTCTCGAACACGCGGAATGACAAGCCGCCGATCAGGTGCGGGTTCTGCAAGGCAATGTGCGGCGGCAATAACGGCGAAGGCACACTCCCGCCAAATTCCATGCAATACAGGCTGAGATGCCCGGAGAGATTGCTAAGGAAATACACTTTCTTACCGGCATATTGCGGCACCGCGAACAACCGCGCAGACATCAATGATTCAACTCGATACGACATCCTGAACTCCTTTTGAATTGGACTTTCAAAACAACTCAGCG
>CAZJMZ010000098.1:0-10395 GCA_964547115.1 uncultured Anaerolinea sp.
GCCAATGAAGCGCCGCTGGTTGGCAACATCCAACTCGTGCTGGATGGGCGCTATGCGTTGTTCCTGTATCAATCTGCCATCGAAGGCGAAGCGCAGCATGGCATGTTCACCTTCGGCTACAACACGCAGACCGATCAATATGAAGCCTCATGGGTGGATAGCTTCCATACCAACACCGCCATCATGTTCTGCACAGGCAACGCCACCGCGAACGGGTTCTCCGTCCTCGGCAGCTACCCCGATCCCACCGGTGGGCCGGACTGGGGTTGGCGTACGGAGGTCGAACTGCTCGATCACGACCATCTGGTCATCACCGCCTACAACATCCACCCGGAAGAAGGCGAAGCCAAGGCAACGGAAGCGAAGTTGACCAGAGTGAAGAAATAACAGCATGGAGGCACAATGAACATTCTCATCCTCGGCGGCACGAAATTTCTCGGGCGTCATCTTGTGGACTCGGCCCTCGCCCGTGGGCATACCGTCACCCTCTTCAACCGCGGCAGGACCAACCCCGGGCTGTTCCCACAGGTGGAAACCATCCTCGGCGACCGCGAACAGGATATTGAAAAATTAGCAGGCCGCGCCTGGGATGCGGTCATCGATGTCGCGGGGTATCTGCCGCGCATCGTCCGCCTCGCAGCAACCGGCTTGGAGCGAAGCGTGAGTCGCTATGTCTTCATCTCCTCCATTTCTGTGTATCCTGATGCGACCCTCAACAAGCTCGGCATCGTCGAGTCAGACCCGGTGGGCAAATTGGACGACGAGACCGTCGAGGAGATCACCGGTGAGACGTATGGCCCGCTCAAAGCCTTGTGCGAAAAGACCGTGCTCGACCTGTACGGCGAACGCGGCATGGTCATTCGCCCCGGGCTGATCGTCGGCCCCAACGACCCGACCGACCGCTTCACCTATTGGCCGGTGCGGGTGGCGCGCGGCGGCGAAGTACTTGCGCCTGAGAACCCAAACGTGCCCGTGCAGGTCATCGATGTGCGCGACCTCGCCACATTCACCATCGCGTTGATCGAAGCACAAGCCTCAGGCATCTACAACGCCACCGGCCCCGACTACGAATTGACCTTTGGCCCCATGCTCGAGACCTGCAAACAAGTGAGCGGCAGCGACGCGACCATGCGCTGGGCTTCAGCCGAATTCCTGAAACAGAACAATGTGCAGGAGTGGAGCGACATGCCAGTGTGGATCCCCGACACACCCGAGACGGCGGGTTTCTCGCGCGTGAGCATTGCGAAGGCGATCCGCGCGGGGCTCACCTTCCGCCCGCTGGCCGAGACCGTGCGCGACACCATCGCCTGGGCGAACACCCGCCCGGCCGATCATGCCTGGCGGGCCGGGTTGCAGCCCGAGCGCGAGCAGGAACTATTGCACCTGTTGAACGGTTGATCTGCCCTTATGAAAAAACTCCCACTTCTCTTTCTGATCGTCAGCCTGTTGCTCTCGGCCTGTGGCAAACAGGCGCAGGCCGCCGCTCCCACGACCATCCCGGCCACAGCAACGGCGGCCTCCACCGCCACAGCCACAACCGTCCCGCCCACCGACACGCCGCTGCCGCCCACAGAAACACCCATCCCTGTGCCCACGCAAGACCCCACGGTCTTCGGCGCCATTGGCACAAGTGAAGTGCAAGCCGGGGCGATCGAATCGGTGGTGAGCGCCATCTTCAACCAGACCCTCGATGGCTTCGTGGCAGGCGGCACCGTGCAGGAATACCAGGTCATCAGCGTGACGGTCTTCCCTGGCGGCGGAGGTTTAATGGCTGAGGTCATCTACAGCGTCAGGACCGCGGACCCCGCCTGGCTGGCTGATGGCGGCGCACAACTAGATGATGGCTGGATCGCCAACAACTGCGCCCGCTTCGATCTCTTCACCACCGAGACGGAATATCAATTGAAGAATAAGAGACTGTGCAGCTAAGCGAAGAGTGAAACGTAAAGAATGAAGTGTGGACTTGAGGAGCTCCCATAATGAAGTTCGATGAATGGGTTACGAGTCTTCCAAAAGAAATAACGGGCGATAGCCTCTGGAAAATGGAGGCGTATCGTCTGGCACTCTTCGCGGCCGAAATCGGCTGGCATGATGTCACCGAATTGATGAAGGATAGACGAACTACAGGGATTGCCGATCAGCTATATCGAGCGTTGGGATCGGTCAGCGCCAATCTGGCCGAAGGATATTCCCAGCACACTGGCAAGGCTCGCGCCCAATACTATCAATATGCGCTTGGCTCTGCTCGCGAAGCGCGTGATTGGTATTACAAGTCCCATCATATTCTCAAGGATGAGGTCGTTCACCATCGCATTTCGTTTTTGACCCAGATCATAAAATTACTTCTCACCATGGTTCCTCAACAACGCGGTAAGACCCTGACGCTCCGCGAAGAACAAGGAAGTTACACCACAGCGCAGGCAGCAAATACAAGCCCCGAAAATCTACTGGAACAAATCATCCCCCTCCCCTAACATCACGCTTCACTGATCATTCTTCACATGCCTCAAACACAAACCCGGCCCATCAACAAAGTATTAGTCGCCAATCGCGGCGAGATCGCCGTCCGCATCATGCGCGCCTGCAAGGAGTTGGGCGTGAAAACCGTCGCGGTCTATTCCGACGCCGACAAGAACTCCATGCACACGCAACTGGCCGATGAGGCCATTCACATTGGCGCGGCTTCTCCGAGAGAATCTTATTTGAATGCGGAGGTCTTGATCCGTGCCGCCCTCGCCTCAAAAGCGGAGGCCATCCACCCGGGCTACGGCTTCCTCTCAGAGAACGCCTCTTTCGCCGCCGCGGTTGCCTCTGCCCAATTGACCTTCATCGGCCCCTCAGCCGACTCCATCCGCGCCATGGGCGATAAAGCACAGTCCAAGATCCTGATGAAGCAGGCGGGTGTGCCCACCGTCCCCGGTTACGAAGGGCTTGAAGCAGAAGAGGATTTCAGAACAGCCGCTCGCGAGATCGGTTACCCGGTGCTCATCAAAGCCTCGGCAGGCGGCGGCGGTAAAGGGATGCGCATTGTCCATGGGGAAAGCGAGTTGGGTGAAGCCATCGAATCTGCGCGGCGCGAAGCACTGCACGCCTTCGGCGATGAACGCCTGCTCATCGAAAAATACATTGCTGATGCGCACCATATCGAATTTCAGGTCTTTGGCGACCAGCATGGACACCTCGTCCATCTCTTTGAGCGCGAATGCTCGGTGCAGCGCCGCCACCAAAAGATCATCGAAGAGACACCCTCACCTTTATTGACTCCTGAACTACGTCACCAAATGGGGGCAGCCGCTGTTGCCGCCGCGAAAGCGGTCAACTATTACAACGCAGGCACCATCGAATTCATCTTCGACCCTCAACGTTCGGCTTTCTACTTTCTGGAGATGAACACCCGCCTGCAAGTGGAACACCCCATTACAGAACTCACCACCGGCCTCGACCTGGTCCACTGGCAGATCCGCGTGGCGGCGGGCGAACGCTTCCCCTACCAGCAGGAACAACTCTCCCAACGCGGACATGCCCTCGAGTGCCGCATTTATGCCGAAGACCCAGCCAATGGCTTTCTCCCCAGCACCGGAAAATTACTACAATACGTCGAGCCGCGCGGCCCCGGCATTCGCGTGGATTCGGGTTTCCGTGCCGGGGATGCGGTGACACATTTCTACGACCCCTTGCTGGCAAAGTTGATCGTCCATGGCGAAGACCGGCGTGCCGCCATCCAAAAGATGCAAGCCGCTTTGCGCGAATACGTAGTGCATGGTGTGGTCACCAACATCGATTTCATGCAGGCGCTTTTGTCTCATCCCGATTTCGCGGATGGCAACGTGTCCACGCGCTGGGTGGAAAGCAAGTTCAACTGGCATCCGCCCGCCGAGCCAGCGTTCGAAGCTTTGATCGCTGCTTCGTTGGCCGATATCGCAATCACAAATCGAAAATCAACAATCAACAATGAGAGCGATCCTTACAGCCCGTGGAAAACCCCGAACGGATTTCGCAACTAATGAAACTGACCTTCGATAACACCACTCTGGACCTCACCCCCGCTGGTAAAACCTATCGCGCTACGCTGGGAGATAAGACCGTTGAGGTTGAAATCCTCCGCGCGCATGATGGGCAGTTGGAATTGCTGATCGATGGCGAGCACGTTACGGCGTATGTGTCAGCGGATGGGGCGAAGCGCTGGGTGACGATCAATGGGCAGACGGTAATGCTGACCAAAGCGTCGGGTGCGAAGCGAAAAAGTTCAGGTCACGATCAAGGCACGGGGTTGGTCGCGCCCATGCCCGGCTTGGTGCGAAGCGTGAACGTCGTCGAGGGAGAGGCTGTGGTGCAGGGTCAGACCTTGCTGGTGGTGGAGGCGATGAAGATGGAGATCCGCATTCAGGCCAAAGCGGAGGGTATAGTGAAGAAGCTGCTGGTGCAACCCGGGCAAACCGTGGAGCGCGACCAGCCATTAGTGGAAGTGGAATAAAGGAGCAATCATGGCAGAGATCGAATTACGCGAAGTACCGCTGTTCAGCGAGATGGATGAGCAGGAGGTGGCAGGCATCCGTGAGATCATGGATGAGATGAAATTCAAAGCGGGCAAGGTCATCATCCGCGAAGGCGAGACCGGCGACCTGTTCTACGTCATCACCGAGGGACGGGTGGAGGTGATCGTACGCGATGCCGATGGTTCGGATGTGGTCTTGCATCAGGCGGGGCCCGGCGATTTCTTTGGCGAGCTTTCGATGCTCACCAATGAGCCGCGCTCAGCACGCATCCGCGCCGTGGAGGACGTGACCACCCTGGTACTGGAACGCGCCGAGTTCTTCAACTTCCTGCGTACGCATACCCATGCCGCCATCGATGTGCTGGTGGAATTGGGCGGTCGCCTGCGCGATAACGACCGCATCCTGCGCAACATGGTCAGCCGCAACGTCAACGAGGTGGAGGAAGACCGCATGACGCTCGGCCAGCGCGTGGCCGACAAGGTGGCCGACACCATCGGCTCGTGGCCCTTTATCATCATCCAGACCATCATCCTCACGGTCTGGATCATCCTCAACGTCACCGCGTGGATCAATCACTGGGACCCCTACCCGTTCATTCTGTTGAACCTGATGTTGTCCTTCCAGGCGGCTTATTCCGGGCCGGTCATCATGATGAGCCAGAACCGTCAATCGGCCAAGGACCGGCTCGCGGCAGAGATCGACCACCAGGTGAACACCAAGGCCGAACTGGAGATCAATAACCTGATCCGCCGCATGGACGAGTTGGAACTCAGCCTGGAGGAGAAACATGTGGAACTGAAGAAACTGGTTGGGGGAACAAAGAAACGTCAGCCGCGCACCAAAGCGCAAAGACCACAAAAGCGATCAGCCAAATAAGCACAGGAGCAAACCATGACCGGCAAATATTTCGATGAACTCACAGTAGGGATGAAATTCAAGCACGGCGGCCGCACCGTCACCGAAATGGACAATGTGCTTTTCTCAGCGCTGACCATGAACACGCAGCCGCTTCACATCAACGAAGATTTTGCCTCCCAGACCGAATTTGGTCAGCGGCTGGTGAATGGCGTCTTTACTTTTGGGCTGGTGGTTGGGTTGACCGTACCCGAGTTGACCGAGGGTACGATCGTGGCCAATCTTGGCTACGACAAGGTCGTACATCCGCACCCGGTCTTTCACGGCGATACGGTCTACGCCGAGAGTGAGATCATCGAAATGCGCGAGTCAAAATCACGGCCCAACGCAGGGATCGTGCGCATCCATTGCTGGGGCAAAAAGCCGGACGGCACGGTCGTGGTCGAATTCGAACGGACGGCGCTGTTTCTAAAACGTTCACAGGTTTAAAGGTTGGAAAGTTGGCACGTTCAACCTGATAACCTGCAACCTTCAAACTTGAATCGGAGATTTCATGCACTCACGACGCGCACTGCTCTACATGCCCGGTGACGACCGGCGCAAGATCGAAAAAGCGACCACGCTCGGGGTCGATTCCATTTGCATGGACATGGAAGATGGCGTGGCGCTGAACAAAAAGGAAGAAGCACGGGCGGTCATCGCACAAGCCATGCGGGAACTGAACTTCGGGGCTGCCGAGCGCTGCATCCGCATCAACAGCATCGGGTCGGGGTTTGAGCAACAAGACCTCGCCGCGGCGCTCTCCGCCGACCCCGAGGCCATCGTCGTGCCGAAGATCGAGAGCGCTGAACAGGTCAAATGGGTCAGCGAACATATCGAGACGCACGAACTCGCCAGCAAGAAAGCCCTCGGCAGCATCCGCTTGCTGGTGGGCGTGGAGACGGCGAAGGGCATTCTGAACCTCAAAGAGATCGCCGCCGCAGACAAACGGCTCGAAGCCATCATCTTCGGCGGGGAGGATTATGCCGCCTCCATTGGCGCCGTGCGAACCAAAGCGGCGCTCGAATTGTTGTATGCGCGGCAGGCAGTGGTCAATGCCTGCGCGGCGTATGACTTGCAAGCCCTCGACATCGTCTTTATTGATTTCAAAGATCCCGCCGGGCTCCAGGCTGAAGCCGAACAGGGCGCGGGCTTCGGCTTCAGCGGGAAACAGGTCATTCACCCGAATCAGGTTCAAATCACGCAAGAGGCGTTTACTCCATCCGATTCTGCGATCGAGTACGCCAAACGCATTGTCGCATCGTTCGAAGCCAGTCAAAAGGAAGGGAAAGGCGCTTATGCGCTCGATGGCAAGATGATCGACATGCCGCTGCTGAAGAACGCGCAAAAGGTGCTGGAGCGGGCGCGGGCGGCGGGGAAGGCTTGATGCCAGCCATCTTATATGGCATTGCGGCTGCAGTCACATGGGGCGCGGGTGATTTTGCAGGCGGGCTGGCGGCGCGCAAACTGGGCGCGTATCGCGCCGTGTTGTGGGGCGACCTGATCGGCCTGGCCATCATCCTGCCGATCGCGCTGCTCAGCGGCGACCCGCTCCCCTCCGGTGCCGCCATCCGCAACACGCTCATCGGCGGCCTGCTCGGCTCGCTGGGGCTGGTGGTGTTGTATTACAGTTTGAGCATCGGGCAGATGAGCATCGCTGCGCCGGTCTCGGCCCTGTTCGCCGCCGCCTTGCCGGTGATCGTGGGCCTCTTCACGCAGGGCCTGCCCACCCTCGAACAGTTCATCGGCTTTGGCTTCGCGCTGACGGCAGTCTGGTTGATCTCACAGGGCAGTGAGACGGAACGCTTTCACCTCGAACGACTGGCGGACTTGCGCCTCCCGATCCTGGCCGGACTTGGGTTTGGCTCCTACTTTATTTTCCTGCACTACGCCTCGGCCGGGTCCGCTTCGATCCCCTGGACGATGACCTTTTCCCGCTTTGCCGGAACCTTGTTATTGCTCGTCATGGTGCTTGCCCGGCGTGAGTCGCTGACCGTTCCGCGCACTGCCTGGCCGGTGGTCTGCTTCAATGCCGTCTTCGACCTCGGCGGGAACCTGTTCTACATCCTTGCCAGCCAGAGCGGCGGCCGGTTGGACGTCTCAGCCGTGCTGAGTTCGCTGTTTCCAGGCAGCACCGTTTTGCTGGCGTGGCTGATCCTCAAGGAACGTCTCGCGCCCCGGCAGTGGCTGGGCATTCTGGCGGCCTTGGCCGCCATCATCTTCCTCACGCTCTAATATGCTGCAAGTCAAACCTGTCTCCACCTCGCACGAGCGCCAGCTCTTCCTTACCTTCCCGTGGCGCATCTACCGGCACGATCCACTCTGGGTGCCGCCATTACTGCCCGAGCGCGCCAAAGTGATCGACCCGAAACGCGGCGCATTCTACAAGACCGGCCGCGCCGATCTCTTCATAGCCTGGCGTGACGGGGAGCCGGTTGGCACCATCGTCTGCTCTGAAGACCTGCACGCCACTCAATACAAGGGCTACGGCGAGTGCATGATTGGCTTCTTCGAGTGTATCGAAGACTACACGGTGGCTGAAGCCCTGCTCGCCACCGCCGAAGCCTGGGCTCGCGAACGCGGCCTCAAATCCATCTATGGTCCCTACAACCTCGATGTGGAAGATTCAAGAGGCCTGCTGGTGGAGGGGCGCGACCGTCCGCCTGCGTTATTGTGCGCACACACCCAGCCCTATTACGTCGAGTATTTTGAACGCTTCGGGCTGACAAAATGGAATGAAGACGGCCTCGCATACGCCATCGATATTGACCTGAAGGCCCCGCGCATTCAACGCCTGCTGAAACTCGCCGAAAAGATCCGCGCCCGCAAAAAGGGCATCGTCATCCGCGCGGCTGATTTCAAAAATATAGACCGTGAATTGAATATCATTCTCGATCTCACCAACCGCGCGCTGGCGCATTTGCCGGGCTTTGTTCCGTACACGTTTGAATCAGTCGCAGCGGTCATCCGCCCGCTGGTCTCGGTCGCTGACCCAGAGCTGGCACTCTTCGCCGAGGTGGATGGTCAGCCCGCAGGCTTCTTTCCGGCGGTGCCCAACTTGAACGAGGTCTTCATCAAGGTCAACGGCCTGCGGTACCCGTGGAACTACCTGCAATTGCTCTGGTATATGCGCCGCAAGACCGAGTCGCTCACCATCAAGACCGTGCTCGTCCCACCCGAATACTGGGACTCGGGCGTGGGAGTATTGCTCTTCGCCGAGATGGCACTCCGCGCCGCCGCCCGGGGCTACCGTTGGATCGATCTCTCCGTCACCGGCGAAGACAACCCGGATACGTATCAACTCGCCCACCACATGGGAGCCAGGGTCTACAAACGCTATCGAATTTTCAAAAAAGAACTGGTTTAAACCAAAAAGCGCCACGCTGAAGCGTGGCGCTTTTTCTATTCAATTGTTGGGAACGTTCAAGCTTCGTAATCGGCGGCTTCCTCTTCGACCGTCAGCATGGGCTCGTCCTTCTCCCGTTTATCGAGGAACTGCAGGCTGAGCGCCACCACTTTGGTGTAGTACTTCGTGTCGCCTTCCTTGTCCTCATAGCGGTCGGTCTTCAGTCGTCCTTCGATATAGACCAGGCTGCCTTTTTTGAGGTAGTCCTGGCATACTTCGCCGAGCCGTCCCCAGGCTTCGATGTTGACCCACTCGGTGTATTCCTTGCTTTCGCCGCCGGTCTTCCAGCGCTGCGAGATCGCCACGCTGAAATGCGCGACCTTCTTACCGGTGGGTGTGTACTTGCTTTCGGGGTCCTTACCCAGGCGTCCGATCAACTGTACGCGGTTTAGTGCAGGCATGTTGAACCTCCATTGGGGTTACAGGTACTTTTAGCAGCATGTGTGTGTGTCATAACAAATCTCCTTTTCTCTAAAAGTGACAGATATTTTTTTGTCCCAGCCCGGTGGGCTGAGTTTCAAACACGGTTATACTTTACTTATGCTTGGTTTTCAGCAGGCGCTTCAGCCGGGGCCGCAGCGATCTTCTTCAACACCAGCATGCCGGTCTTCATCTCGACCACGTTGTACCCGGCGGGCACTGCATCGAGCGCGTTTTCCTTCACTTCCTTCGAAAAGAAAAACATCTTGCCGTTCGAGTGCAGGTAGTAGGTGACGCCTTTGGAATTGGTATGTGAGTAAGCCATTTTTTCTCCTATTCTGAGTGATTGGGCTTCAAGTTTAGCACATATTTTCTATGCTTGTCAACGACCGGAGTTATGGATATGCGAAAATTATCAACTTTCCAAGACCTTTGGACTACCCGCCTCCCTCTCTCAGGGACGGTTGGCTTCGTGCCAACCATGGGCTACCTCCACGAAGGGCATCTCTCCCTCATCCGCCGCGCCCGCGCCGAATGCGACCATGTCTTCGTTTCCATCTTCGTCAACCCCACCCAGTTCGGGCCAAAGGAAGACCTCTCGAAGTATCCGCGTGACCTGGAACGGGATATGCGCCTGATCGAACCCTACACCGATGTGCTGTGGACGCCGTCAGCGGAAGAGATGTATCCACAGGGGTACCAGACCTGGGTGGAAGTCGAGTCGTTGACCCATCCACTGGAAGGAGCGATGCGGCCGGGTCACTTCCGTGGTGTGACGACGGTGGTCGCCAAGCTGTTCCATGGCGTCCTGCCGCATAAGGCCTACTTCGGGCAGAAGGATGCCCAACAAGTGGCGGTCATCCGGCAGATGGTGCGGGACCTGAACTTTCCGCTGGAGGTGGTGGTCTGCCCTACTGCGCGCGAGGCCGACGGGCTGGCCATGTCGAGCCGCAATGTGTATCTTGACCCGGAACAGCGCCGGGCCGCAACCGTGCTCTTCCGGGCGTTGCACGCTGCGAAGGACCTGTATGAGACCGGCGAGCGGGATGCTGAGCAGCTCAGGGTGAGGATGCAAGCCGTGCTGGCGGACGAGCCACTGGCTGAGATGCAATATGTCTCGTGTGCCGATTATGACACGTTGACCGAACTGGAAAAAATAAACGGCAAAGCTCTGCTCTC
>CAZJMZ010000099.1:0-10379 GCA_964547115.1 uncultured Anaerolinea sp.
GTGCTGGCGAACATGAAGCGCGGCTACACCCAGCAGGATTTCCGTGACCTGGTGGCGAAGATCCGCGAACGGATTCCGGGCTGCTCGATCGCGACGGATATCATCGTGGGCTTCCCCGGTGAGACTGAAGCTCAATTTATGGAGACGTACCGCGTCCTCTCTGACCTGAAGCTGGATGTGGCCCATTTGGCCCGTTACTCGGTTCGAGAGGGTACCGTGGCCACCCGTCGCATGGTGGATGATGTGACCGAGGAAGAGAAGATGCGCCGCTTCCGTATGTTGGAAGAGTTGCAGGAAGAGGTCGTGGGTGAGATCAATAAGAAGTATCTCGGCGAGACGGTGGAAGTCTTGTTCGAAGAAAAGGTGAAGCACCGCTGGAAGGGACGCACGCCGACGAATAAACTGGTCTTCGTTGAATCAGAGGAAGACCTGCGCGGCAAGGTGCTGCCAGTTACCGTCACCTGGACGGGGCCGTGGTCGATGCAGGCGAATTTGCAGAAGCAAGCCGAATTGATATCGCTGTAAAGTTTGGTGGCGCAAGATAACATCTTGCGCCACTTTTTTATGAGGTGCCATGAAAAAGAACAAGATCCGTCCGTTGGCGATCTGTGTGTTTCGGCATGAAGGTCGTATTCTGGTGGCTGAGAGCTATGATGAGGTAAAACGACAGACGTTCTATCGTCCGTTGGGTGGCGGAATCGAGTTTGGAGAGCACAGCGCGGATACGGTACGGCGCGAGTTGATGGAGGAGATCGGCGCGGAAGTGGGGGAGCTTTGGTATCTCGGCACGCTAGAAAACATCTTCGTATTCAACGGTCAGCCCGGGCATGAGATCGTGCAGGTCTATGATGGGGTGTTGAAAAAGCCCGGGATGTATGAGCAGGCTGTGATCGTAGGCGAAGAGGCGGAGATCGGTCAAGTATTCAGGGCAATATGGAAATCGATTGCTGAGTTCGGGGAGGGGAAGTCGATTTTATATCCGACAGGTTTGTTGGAGTTATTGCAGGGGACCGCGGGTTAGGCCGTCCGCAGGCGAGGGTTGAGGACGCGGTCAAGGGTGAAGCCGAGCATGGCGAAGGCGAGGCTGGTAAGGAGCAGCAAGGCAATGGGCTCGATGAGCCAGAAATAATTACCATGCATGGCGCCGTTGGTCACGGCATCGTAGATGATACGGCCCCAGGTGGGTGTGTAGGGTGTGCTGACCTTGAATATGGCCAGGGTGGCCTCGAGAAATACGTAACCGGGAATGAGCATGACCACTTGTGGGATCATCAACGGGAAGATGCGGGGAATTAAATAATGGATGATGATGCGCGTGTCGCTGGCGCCGTACGCACGAGCGGCTTCCATGTAGGGAGCTTCTTTGACCTGTAGGAAGGCGGCCCGATAGGTGCGCGTAGTGCCGCCAAAGGCATTCAACAGGATGGTGATGGCAAGGATCATCCAGATGCTGATGTGAAAATAAGTGGCCAATAGAACACCCACTGCAAGGATGGGCAGCATCATGTTGAATTCGGTCAAGCGCTGTGCCAGTGCATCGACCCAGCCGCCGTACCAGGCCGAGCCCGCTGCGATGAGCATGGCGAACAGGGAGGTGGTGAGGGCGCCCAACATGCCGATGCTTAACGCAACTGGCAACCCCCATAACAGTCCAACGCCGAGGTCACGGCGTAAATGGTCGGTGCCTGCCCAGCCATACACCTGGCCTAGCTGAAAATATTCCACGTCCACGGTGGTGCCGGGCTCAAAGGTGATGATCTCCAGCTTGAGTTGGTAGCGCCCGGCCAGCGGGGTGATGCCAGGGTCGGCAGGGTCATCGAACAGGGCCTTGAGCGGGTATTCGCCGCTTTCACTGACCGTCAACGCCAGGTTTCTATAGCGTTTATCCAGATAGCGGCGTGGGATGTTGACTGCCAGATCGTAGGTTTCGCCATTTTGCACGGATGCGTTTTTGAGCTTGAACTCGCGGCCATCGGGGGTGAGCCATGTGACAGTCATAAATGGCCTTTTCTGTTGGTTTTGAGTGTGAATGTAGAGATAGGCATCCTGCGGAAATCCGCCATCGGAGGACGTGAATTCATATGTGATGATGGTCCGTTCTGTTTCAGCATCCGGTTTGACCTGCTTGAGTTCGGGTGATTGACGGGTATCGAACGTGACCGTTTCGGGCAGGTTCTGAGCCAGGAACCAGTTGAACCAGAGCGGTCGCGCCAGCATGGGGCGGGTGCGGTATTGCGAGAGTTCGGGGTTCCAGAGTTGATCCAATTGTTGATAGGGATAGGCAACCAACGCGTAGATGGATGTCGCCACCAGCACAGCGATCAGCGTCAGACTGAAGAGGGCGGTTGGATAACGGCGCAGTTCGATGATGACCGGGCGGGCCGACCAGGTGTACCAATCGTGCAGGCTTTTCCATGTGTCGCGCAGTGAAAGGCGCGGCAATTGGATGTTCAGGCGGAACGGCGCCCGTCGGTTGGCCTTGCTCCGTTGAATGACTTGTCCAGGTCTGGCGGCGGTAGAGGCGATGATGTTGAAGCGGATGCGCGGGTCAAGGAGCAGATAGAGCAGGTCAAGAATCAATACCAGGGCACCAAGCACATAGGCAAAGATCACCACCACCCCCAACGCCACCAGCAAGTCATCTCTGAGCAGGGCTAGAATATACATCCAGCCGATGCCGGGCCAGTTGAAGAAATATTCTAGGGCGGTGGTCATTTGCCAGAAGCCGGTCAGGGTAAAGGCAAAGCTGGTGAGGATGTAGGGCAGGGTGGGACGAAGAATGTAGCGGATATTCAGCAGGCGCGCCGGGAGGCCTTTGGCGACCGCCATATCCACATAGTCTTCTTCTGCATAGAGGATGAAATACGTGCGCCAGGTATATACGATCTGAAAGAGCATGCTGAGCACGATCGCCAGCACCGGCAGGACCATGTGCCTTATCACCATGGGAAACGCCTCGGCGGTATTGGCCGGAGGGATGACATCATACTTGCCACCAAAGGGCAGCCAGTGCAGTTGCAACACAAAGACGCTGACCAGCAAAATTCCGTAGGCCCAGGATGGGATGGAGGAGAGTGGCGCCAGACCGGTGACGAGACGGTCAAGCCAGCTGTTGTAATGGCGCGCCAGATGCAGGGCCAGGGGAATCCCCAGTGAAAAGATAAGTGCATATGCTGCGCCGATGAGCAGCAGTGTGTTGGGAAAGTGTTGCGCCACGATGGCGCTGGCACGATAACGCAGTGAGACAGGCCCATCATCAGCCACGGCAAAGGTCAGGTAGGGGCCTTTGTCGGTATACTGTACACCCTTCACATCGCCCCAATGAAAGGTCAGCATGTTGATCGTCCAGCGCAGTTGGCGTGGCCAGTATGGCAGTTCCACCCCAGCTTCAGCGGCCACGGCCTCCGTCAGTTCGGCCAGGATCTGATTGCGCTCCGTTGTGAGCATGGTTGCATATTGGGCGGGATTGTTATATATGTACATCTGGGCTTGCGCTCTGGCTTCCTTGATGACGGCCTGATCGATAAAGCCGCTCTGATTCATGATGACCACTGTACTGAAGACGCCGATAACAATGGTGACATAAATGCCCAGCGCACGCAGGAGCAGGTAACGGGCAAAACGGGCAAGCGATTGGATGTTCATAAACCGATTCGGTGCAGGTGTGGCGGGATGGATTAGTGAATTACTATAAGGGCCCTAAGCCGGACTGACACGCTTCAGGCGTCCCTCTTTCCTGCTCCTGCTGAATGGTCTTTTACCCCGCTTGGGAACTGATACTGCTTAAAACAAAACCGACCCGCCGGATGGGCGGGTCGGTGAATGACTGGATGAACGAAAGATTATTTTTTTGCCGGGAACCAGTTGCGGGCATCACTGCGGTTGCGGAACCAGGAGGCAGTGACCAAACCAAGGCCGAGAAAGTAAATGAGCAGGGCCAGGTTTATAAAGTTGATGCCGATGTCGCTGATATCTTCTCCGGCCTCCTCCAACTCGGTCAGGATGTATCCATCGAGCACCGATTGCCAGAACAGGAAGATACCCAGCAGAACAAGCCCGACCACAATGGCGCGCAGGCTGGTGAACCAGCCCTGGCGGGTGGTGAGGCCGCGGATCATAAAATAAGTCAGCCCGCTGATGAGCAGCATGTTACCGATGAAAGAGAGAATGGTTTGGCCGAAGGTCTCATCGGAGGCGAAGATCATGCTGTCTGAGGCGAAGATGTAATCGAGCGAGGCACCGATGTTGACCACTGCCAGAAAGAGCAGGAAAAAATAGAGCGCGGTGATGAACGGTGCGTAGACGGTTTGTGAACTGACCGGGCGCATGCCGAGGGCCTTGAGTAGTTCCTTGGGGTTGGGTAGGAGTTGGGCAATGGCATCCAGTCCGCGCACGCCGGGGCGGAAGTCGATCCATTGGATCTTCGAGAGTTTTTCGGCGATGTTGTTGTTGGTCTGGATCAGGATGGGGAACACCATTTGTCGGGCGGGGTCAGCCTCGGTGTCAGATTTGAAGCGCGAGATCAGGGCGAAGACGGCTTTGGCATCCTCCACACGGTCCGTTTGTGGGTGACCGTATTTTTTGAGGGTGTTGGTCAGGTCGGCGGCGATGATACGGTCTTGCGGGGCGAAGTCCACAAAGAAGGGGATGGGCTCGGGATTGGTAATACCCGGGTTCTGCGGGTTGATATATTTGGGAATGATGGCTTCGGGGCGGCCCCAGCGCTGCATGGCGGAGGAGCGCAGGACGAAGAGCAGGACCAGGCCGAAGAGCAATCCCAGCCAGACGAAGGCATCGAGCGATGGGTCGTCATATACGACCACGGAGAGCAGGGATGCAAAAGGCAGGGCCCAGAGCGCTGTCTGCACTTGGGTAAAGTTGAAGTTGCGCTTCAGGATGCGGTAGGGCAGGGGAATGAGGATCCAGGGAATGAAGATCGTCCAGATCTCGGAGAGCGAAAGCAAGGCTACGATCACACTGAGCAAGCCCGCCACCCAGACGATGAGCGGTGCCTTGAACCCAGTTTCGGGAACCGGATGTTCCTCCTGGATGGGCTTTTTGAGCTGGGAAAAGAGCTCGGCCAGCCCGGCTTTGTAACTGCCGCGGAAGTCGACCCACTCGTATTTTTCCAGCTCCTTGGGCAGGTCCACAGCTTCGAATACCAAAAGGATGACGCGCTTATCGGTTTCGAGGAAGTGTTGCCATTCCAGTGCCACATACTTTGAAGCGATGGATGCTTTGGAGACCACGAGCAGAACGGTATCCGAATCTTCCAGCCCTTTGGCGATCTGTCCTTTCCACGGGGTGCCGGGGATGAGCACCCGGTAATCAAGCCAGACGCGATAGTTTTCCCCTTCGAGTTTGCTCACAAGATCGTCTACAAAACCCAGTTCGCGGCGGGAGTAGGACATGAAGATGTTTTGGGTCATGGCAGGCTCCTGATGATTATAAGATGAGGCGGGCATGCGGATTATATGATGAAACCCCCCAATCTAGGGAGAAATCGGCTGCTTTTCATGGCAGGCACTATGTCTTTTGGCATATCCATAATCCTCCCTCCGAGACTGTAGCTTTGGCAGGCCTTGCCGTAAGATGGACGCAACCAAGGAGTTGACCATGTCTGATGAGTTGATGATCGATATACGGAATGTGACCGCTGTTTATGGAAACCTGACCGCGCTCAAGAGCGTGAGCTTGAATGTGCAGAAGGGTGAAATCTTCGGCTTGCTCGGGCCGAACGGGGCGGGTAAGTCCACGCTGTTGGCGTGTGTGGAAGGGTTGCATAACCCTGCACAAGGACAAGTACAAGTTGGCGGCATCAATGTGCAGAAAGATCCCATGATGGCCAAAAAACAGTTGGGCATCCAATTGCAAAAGACCGCCCTGCTTGATGACCTGACCGTGGCGGAACTGGTGGTAGTGTATGCTGCGTTATATGAAGTGTTTCTCAATCGCGCGCAAGTGGATGACCTGCTTAAACGTTTTGACCTGCTCGAAAAACGGAATACGCTTGCCCGTCGCTTGAGCGGTGGACAACAACAACGCCTCGCACTCGCCATAGCTGTTGCCAACAACCCAGGCATTGTCCTACTCGATGAACCGACCTCGGCGCTTGACCCGCATGCCCGCCGCGCCGTCTGGGAGATCATCCGCCAGCTGCATGATGAGGGGCGCACAATTGTGTTGACCACCCATGCCATGGAAGAAGCCGAAGCCCTGTGTGGACGCATCGCCATCATCGACCGCGGTGAAGTAGTAGCTTGTGATACGCCCGGCGCATTGATCGCGAATCTCAATTTGAATGCCATGCTGAAGGCCACAGTGGAACTGCCGCTCGAAACCGTGCGCGCTTTACCGAATGTGAGCAACGCCCGATACTCGGGTCAACATCTCGAAGTGGAGACGAACAAACCCGAAGCCACGATGGCCGCGTTGCAGGAATTGGCGGCAAAGTCGGGCCGTTCGATCCGTGACGTGATGTTGCGGCAACCCAATCTTGAAGATGTGTTCCTCAAGTTGACGGGTCGTCAGTTGGCGGAAGTTGGATAATCTGCGCTTCGACTGCGCTTTTTGTAAAACATACTTCCGTCCTGAGCAGAGTGAGGAGCGTTCGTTGCGACGAACGAAGTCGAAGGACGCTCCGCTCAGCGCGGAATCATTTCCAAAAGGAGATACTGGCATGAAACGCTTTCTTATTCTTACCAAATCGCTCGCCCTCATCCAATTGCGGAATGGGGCAGTGCTGTTCTGGAACTTTGCCTTCCCTGTTCTACTTATGTTGATCTATGGGGTAGTGATGCGTCAATACATGGACTATATGACCCCAGGTGTGATCGTGCTCAATGCGTTGAGTTTTGGTTTGGTTGGCAGTTCGACCATGATGCTGGAAATGCGTGAAAAAAGTATTTTGCGCCGATTGCAAGCCACAACCCTGCCCGCCTGGCAGCTCATCGCTTCGTACTTGCTGGTCAACATCATTATTGGCACCTTGCAAAGTACACTGATCATTTTTACGGGAGCCGTGTTGTACGATGTGCCGGTCAGTTTCCAGAGCCTGGCGCTTGCTTATCCGCTGATCATCCTCGGTTTGCTGGCGTTCATGTCACTGGGTGGCATCATTAGCGGGATCGCCGCCAAAGCCGGTACCGCCACTGCCGTCGGCATGACCATCTATTTCTGCTTGATGTTTATCAGCGATATGGTATTTCCGCTCGATCTGTTGCCTGATGGTTTGCGGAATTTCGTGCCGTACCTGCCTGCATATCCTGTGGTGCAGCTGGTGCGCTCGGCGATGTTGGATGCGACACTCGATCCGAAATGGGTGACGTACATTGTTTTGCTTGCGGTCTACGGTCTTGCCGCCACATTGGTCGCCTCCCTGCTTTTCCGCTGGGAACCGAAGGCATAGATGATATATCGGTGGTTGAGTAGTGGCACACGATCTTCGCGCCACGTATCCAAATCACCGAGTAGCCCTACAACAATTTTCTTTTACGGAGTACACTACCCTCGTGAATCAAACTCGCAACTCTGATCTCTCGAATAGCAACCTGCCCATGCCTGCCCGCTACATGCAAATGTATGGCAGGTTTTGGGATGTTGTATCCCTGCTCATTTTTGGATTTGCGGCACTCTCCACGCTGGCAGCGAATGAGGCGCTCTCCTGGCGCGAATATGCTTCGGCGGGCTTGTCGGTTGCGCAGGGCACCCTGTATTTCTTTGCCATTGCACGCGGCGGCTGGCCCATATCGCGCCAGCGGCTTGGCCTCTATTTCGCTGGTGGTGTGGCCCTGTGGTTGCTCTCATGCTGGTTGAATCCGTTCACATGGTGGCTGGGGTTCACGTACTTTGGCCAGATGTTCGGTTTGTTGCCGCCGTTGGCGGTGATTCCCGGCACGGCGCTGGTCACGTTCTTCGCGGCCTTCATCATTGCCGATTGGCAGTTCTCGCAGATCAACCTCGGCGCGGGCATCGGATTTTTCTTCCAATGGCTGGGCGGTAATGTGTTGTACCTGTTCATCTTCGGTATCGCGCGTACCAGCCGTCAGCGGGCTGAATTGATTCTGAAACTCGAATCAGCTCAAAGGGAGTTGGAAGCGGCGCGTCAACGCGATGCTGAACTCGCTGCCTTGCGCGAACGCGAACGTCTCGCGCGCGATCTGCATGACAGTCTCGGCCATGCATTGGTGGCGGTGTCGGTGCAGCTTGAAGCGGTCCAGCGTTTGTACAAGGTGGATCCTGAAAAAGCATCGATCCAGATCGATGAACTGAAGACGCTCACGCGTGCCAGCATGGACGATCTGCGACGGTCATTGGCGGGGTTGCGTGCACCTGGCTTGGGGGAGCGACATTTGAGGGCCGCGTTGCAAGCGTTGTGCGTGGACATCGGTGGACGCGCACAGCTTGAAATTTCGTGTTCGATTGATGAGGATGCTGATACGCTTTCACCTGCACATGCCGAAACGTTTTGGCGTGTGACACAGGAGGCACTCACCAACATCGAGCGACATGCCGCCGCCCGCAGGGTGGACGTGCGCCTTGAACTTGAAGCCCACACTGCTGCACTGATGATTCAAGATGATGGACGCGGACTGCCGCCCGATGCTGAAAATCAAATTGGACATTTTGGCTTGCGTGGGATGCGCGAACGCGTGGAGGGCCTCGGCGGGACGCTGACTCTCAGGAACAACAACGGTTCATGCGTGGACGTGCGCCTGCCTGTGCTCTAAACACTCTCCTCACTCTTATGACCGACATCATTCACCTTCTTCTGGTTGAAGACCAAACCCTCATGCGGCAGGGCCTGAAAACGATCCTCGATCTCGAACCCGGCTTGCGTGTGATCGGCGAAGCGGGCGACGGTGAGCGTGGCGTACAGCTCGCGCTTGAACTGCGTCCCGATGTCATCCTCATGGATGTGCAGATGCCTGTACTTAATGGCGTCGAAGCGACCGCGAGATTGTGCCGGGAGTGGAGCGCTGCAAAGGTCATCATTCTCACCACGTTCGACCGTGACGATTACGTCTATCAGGGTGTGCGCGCGGGCGCGTTGGGCTATTTGCTCAAAGATACCCCTGCAGACCGGTTGATCCAAACAATTCGCAAGGTTCACGAGGGGGAGGTGTTCATCCAGCCGGAGATCGCCTCCCGGGCCCTGCGCGAAATGATGCGTCCGACCACCTCCACCATCGAGTCGCTCTCCGAGCGCGAACGGGAAGTGCTGGTCTTGCTGGCTCAGGGTGCCTCCAACAAAGACATGGCAGAGAGGTTGTTTATCACCGAAGGCACGGTGAAGAACCATGTCTCCAATATCCTTGCCAAACTCCAGGCTGAGAACCGCACCCAGGCCGCTGATATTGCCCGGAAACAAGGGTTGGTGTGATCCGAAAAGGGACGGCTTCTTCAAAGTGGCCGTCTCTTTATTTTATTCCCTCACTATAGTCATCAATACGATGTAGAAAATATCTTTAGGAGCCTCAGTTACTTCACGAAGCGATCCATCCACTCGATCAGCGCCTCGTTGTGGACCCGGCGGCTGGCAAAGGGACCGAAGGTTGAGTCGTCGTGGAAGCTGTTGGGCATGCGGATCATTTCGACAGTGCAGCCGTTGGCTTTGAGGGTGGTGTAGAACTGCTCGGCTTGTTCCGCCGGACAGCGCCGGTCTTCTTCGCAGACGATTAACAACGTAGGCGTTTTGCATTGATGGGCATAGGTGATCGGTGAGCAGCGGCGATAGGTCTCGGGCACTTCATGCGGTTTGCCGCCCATCTCGCGCACGGCAAAAACGGGACCGATGTCACTCGTGCCGTAAAGACTGACCCAGTTAGTAAGCGGGTTTTCAGGGACTGCCGCTTTGAATCGATTGGTGTTTGCGGCGATCCAACACGAGTGATAACCGCCCGCCGAAACACCACAGCAACCGAGTCTGTCTGGGTCGGCGATGCCCAAGGCAATGGCATGATCTACGCCTGCCATCAAATCCTTGTGGTCGAGGTTGCCCCAATCTTGGTGGATGGCTGTAGCAAAGGCGTCGCCATAGCCTAGAGAGCCGCGATAGTTCACCAACAACACTGCATAGCCTGCACTCGTGAGGGCTAGAAAATCGAAGAAAAAAGAATATCCATATGCAGCATGTGGTCCGCCGTGGATATGCAACACGGTTGGGAAAGGCGCTTCGCCTTGCGGCAGCATCACCCAGCCTTCCACGTCGGCGCCGTCTACACTCTTAAATCTAATCTCACGCATTTCTGGCATGAGGAGTTGGTCGAGCAGGTCTTTATTGAGCGAAGTAAGTTGGGTTTCTTTCAGGGTGGAGAGATCGAGCAGAGAAAGTTGAGTGGGGTCGAAAGGTGTGGCAACCCCGAAGAGTAAAGCATTGC
>CAZJMZ010000100.1:0-5487 GCA_964547115.1 uncultured Anaerolinea sp.
CCGCTTTGGCTTTTTCCAACGCGGCGGGCTGCACGTCCATGCAGGTCACTTGATAGCCACTGGTCGCCGCAACCTGCGCGATGCCGTTGCCCATGGTGCCAGCCCCAATGACGAAGATATGCTTGATGGTCATGACAATCTCCTTGTTTAAGTGTCTGCATTTATCTCAAAAATGTCATCCTGAGCGGCAGCGAAGGATCCCTACCCGATTCGTAAGAGACCCTTCGGTCGCACAGAACGCTCCCTCAGGGTGACAAAGGAGTGAAACAGGCTCTACTTAATTCTAAGTCTACTTTTCCCTACGGCAACGGGTTGCCCTGATTATCGAACACCGGCAAGCCTTTGATGCTCTTCACCGCGCGCACATATTCCGCGGCCACCCACGCCACCCCATTCGGCGCGGCCGGGTACTGGATCTGATACCACAACCCGTTCACCGTCTGCCCGAGGATGGTCACCGGCTGGTCTTTTTCGATCAGGCCGTACGAGGCAAAACTCGAAGCCGGGCCCGAGCGCGCATTGATCTGCGCCAGCGTGATGCCATACGGCAGGGCCGGGGTCACGGTCGCTTCGGGGGTGGGCGTCTCTGCCACACTGCCGGGCGTATCGGTGACAGCCGGGGGCGCCACGCCATCGTTATCGCCGGTCACCGGGGTGGCCATTGCGTTGAACAACGTCAACACAGATGGGTCGCCTTCGAACTTGACCAACTCGCCTGCCACCCAACCCCTGCCTTCCAAACCGGATGGATACTCGATCTGGTACCACGCCTCTTTGCGGATGTGCCCGGTCAGCACCACGACCGAGCCTGCCTCCACCACCCCCACCTCCATGTAGCCCAAACCGGGACCCACGCGCACGCGCGCCTGCTGCAAAACCGTCGCTGTCACCGCACCGGGCGCGGGCGGATTCAACGGCAACGGCGCGCCGCTCACTTCATACACCAGCGGCGGGTACAACACGGGGATCTTCGAGCCTTCAGGGAACACTGCGATCGGCAAACGGGTCAGGTCACCTTGCAGGGTGAAGGCAGCAGCCAGCACCCAGGCATGCCCGCCGGGCACATCCGGCGCAAGGACATACAACCACGTCGCGGCGATGTTCCGCGCGATGACCTTGACCTTCTCATTACCATACACGCCGCCCAGATTATCCCCGCCCTTGCGCGGCTCCGACCGGAACGTGACCGAGGTGTTCGCCACCGCGATCATCGGTTCGATGGTCGGCATCACGGTGGGCGTAAAGACAGTTGTGGCCGTGGCTGTGGCAGCCGGCTCCAACGTAAAGGTCGGCGGGAGCGTGGACGTCGGCTCCGGTGTATTCGAAGGCGCCAGAGTCGCTGTTGGTGCAGCCACACCGGGCAACGAACATCCCGTCAAAGTCAGCGCCAACAACCCCGCAAAAAATCGCTTGCTGTTCCAAACCATCATCCGTGCTCCTTGTCTGCTAGCTGACTTGCCCATCATCCCCTAACTCATTTCATCAACGCCCGCGCCTTCTCCACCAAGCCCGGCAAGGCATTCAGGAACGCATCCACATCGGCGGGCGTGGTCTGTGCACCCAAAGTCACACGCAGGGAGCCCAGCCCCCACTCGCGGGTGAGGCCAATGGCGTTCATCACTTCGCTGGGTTCGGGGTTGCCGGTCTTGCAGGCCGAACCGGAGGAACAGGCGAAGCCTGCGGCATCGAGCAGGGTCAAGAGCAAATTGCCGTCCACGTCCTTGAACGCGAAACTGGCATGGTGTGGCAGGCGCTGTTCGAGATCGCCGGTCAACTGCGCGTCGGGGATCAACTCGAGCACCGCGCCAATGACCCGGTCACGTAGCGGACGCACATGGGTAGTCCGCTGTTCGCGCTCGGCATGGGTCAGGCGCAAGGCTTCGGCAAAGCCAACAATATACGGCACGTTCTGCGTCCCCGCCCGCAGGTTGAACTCCTGCCCGCCACCGGTGAGATGCGAGACCAACGGCGTCCCCTTGCGGACGTACAGCGAGCCCACGCCCTTCGGCCCATAGAACTTGTGCGCGCCCAAAGACAGCATGTCCACGCCCAGCGCGTTCACGTCCACGGGCAGGTAGGCGGCGGCTTGCACAGCGTCGGTGTGGAAAAGGATTCCGTTGGCGTGGCAGACCTCGGCGAGGTCTTTGATGCGGTTGATCGTCCCGATCTCGTTGTTGGCATACATCACCGAAACGAGCGCCGTCTGGTCGCACAGGGCTTGCGTCACAGTTTCAGGCGTCACGAAGCCGTGCTTGTCCGTATCGAGCCACTCGATCAGAAAACCTTCATAGCGTTCGAGATGCTTCAAGGTTTTGGTGATGGCGGGATGTTCCGCGCGCGAGGCCAATATCCATTTAGCGCCGGTCTTTTCGCGCATGGCATAGGCAGCGCCGCGAATGGCCAGGTTATCTGACTCTGAACCGCAGGAGGTGAAGACGATCTCCTCCGGGCGGCAATTCAATACTTGTGCCACCGTCTCACGCGCTGCATCGATCGCTGCTTCGGCCTGCTGCCCATAGCGATGCACAGAAGATGGGTTGCCAAAAGAAGTGCTGAAATAGGGAGCCATCGCCTCGAGCACGCGCGGGTCCACGGGGGTGGTGGCGGAATAATCAAGATAGATCATGCGCAAAATTATAGCACGCAGGTCGTTGGAACTTCGCAGGCCCCACATCCGTTATACATCTGGCGAAATATTTGTATCCCGCACGCCACATTGAGCATTTGGAGAAACAGCGTGCGGGGTGTAAAATTGCCGCTCGCAAAAAAGGAGTAATCGAATGAAACAAAAGTTGTTCACTTTAATGATATTGGGGATGCTCGTGCTTTCCGCCTGTTCGGGCGCAGGCGCCGAAGACCTCACCCCCACAGCAGACTTGAACCAGATCCAGACGCTGGCCGTGGAGACGTTCGTCGCGCTTCAGACTCAGACCGCGCTGGCCCAGCCTCCCACAGCCCAACTCTTCCCCACACTGACCCCGTCTCCCACCCTGCCCGCAGCGCTGACCCTGCCGCCCACAGCCGCCACCTTGCCTGCGGCCACCACCGGCAGCCTGCCGGCTACAAAGTCGTGCTACAGCATGTCCTTTGTGGCCGATGTGACCATCCCCGATAACACCCCTGTGGCCCCCGGCCAGGCCTTCACCAAAACATGGAAGGTGACCAACAACGGCTCGTGCCCATGGGATGCCGGGTTCAAGTTCGCGCTCTCCGGCGCAGACGCCATGGGCGGCGCCACCTACACCCTGCCTGCCGCCGTGCCGGTCAACGGCATCGTGGATCTTTCCGTGGCCATGACCGCGCCCACCAACAAGACCGGCGCCGTGCGCGGTAACTGGCGCATGCAAACCGCCGGTGGACAATTCTTTGGTGATGAGGTGTATGTCATCGTGGTGGTTGGCGGTGCAACCGTAACACCCACCAAAGGCACCGCCACTGTCACTCCCACTGTGACCCCCACATCCACACAGGCCTCCTACCCGTAAACCTGCCTACCCTGAAAGCAAAACGCGGACGAGTTGTCTCGTCCGCGTTTTGCTTTCCACAAGGTATCAAACGTCTGGAGACGTTTGAGGTCAGATGCCCGCGTTGTTCAAAGCGCTCAACATCTGCGAAAGGGCCGCGGTAAGCGCCGGATGCGATTCTTCAAAACGCGCGATCGATTCTTCCAGCCGTTCCAGCAGCGGCGCCTGGTCACCTTCTGAGCGCTGGAGCAGGGCTTCGATATCGCCGTTCAGAGCGCGCAACAGGTCGCGGCTGGTGTCATCCAGCCCCTCGGCGTTCGCCAGCTCGGTATGCAGTTGTTCGAGTAATTGGGTGAGTTTTTGGTCGGTCATGGTGTGCCTCGCTTTCTGTAATGGGAAGAAATTGAGTACATGTAGATTGTACGCCCAGCGCCCGCCTCGGGCAAGATGATGAATCTCCTGCGTATCCATTGTCAGCGAGGAGTGTTGTCCCCCCGTATATAGAGGAGCCACCATGATTTTAGCCTTATTTGATTCAGACGGTACGTTATACACCGCCCAATTCGGGCGCGGATTGATGAAGTATTCCATGGAGCACGGACGCAAATTCCACGCCTTGCGCTATTACGCCAGCGTCATGCCCACCTATCTGTTGTATCAAGCCAAACTGGTCAGTTGGGACACCCTGCAACGCAAACTGATCGCCGGGTTGAGCGCCATGCTGCAAGGCCTCACGCCTGAAGAAGCCCGACCTGCCTTAACCTGGCTGATCCACGAGTATCTGCTCCCCACTCAGCGACCGGAAGTGTTCGAACGCTTGCGAGCCCATCAAGCCCAGGGTCATGCCGTGGTGGTGGTCTCGGCCATGTTGATGCCTGCTGCTGAAATTCTGGGGCAGGCCATTCAAGCCACCGCCGCCATCGGCAGCACACCCGAACTCATTGCCGGGCGCTACACCGGCCGCTCAGTGCCGCCGATCGTGAGCGGGCCGACCAAACCGGAAAAGGTTCGTGCGTTGGTACAGGCGAACGGCTGGGAAGTGGACTGGGCAGCCAGCCATGCCTATGGCGATTCATTTGCCGACCATCATATGCTCGCGCTGGCCGGGCATGCGGTGGCGGTACACCCGGATGCGCAACTATTCAACCTGGCGCGCGAAAAAGGCTGGGAAGTGTTGGGCACAGCGCGGCAGTAGCCCGTCAGGTATACAGGATCTCACGCTGGGCCTGCTCGATCTCTTCGTATATTTTTTTTACATCGGCCTTCATCTCGGCTGAAACGCCCGCGGTCTGTGGAATGAACTTGATGAGGTCTTTGGCCTGGCGCAGCAGGTCTTTGATGCGGGCCAGGTAGGCGAGCTCTGATTTGCCGAGCGTGGTTTGGGGGATGGGAAAATCGCGGGCTTCCTGGATCAGTTTGCGGCTGAGCAGGATGCGGTCCGCCGCGGGTATGAGTTTGGCCATGAGGGTGAGAATCCTTTCGGGGGTATGCACAGCATTATAAGCCAGGAGCCAACCGGCGGTTTGTCGCGGGTGCGGAGATTCGGTATACTCGTCCCGGAGGGGACGCCATGTCCGCTTCAAATTTCCCTGTAAAGGATTCGTGTCATGAAGTATGTCCGTTGGTCTTTGATCGCTGTGGGGGTGGTGATCGTTTTTGTGGTGTTCGCCCGTTTCTATACATCGTTCATGCTGGAGCGTGCAACCGCCAAAGGGGTGTACGCCTCCCCTGAGGCCGGGATGCAGGCGCTGGCCGACCAGTATTATGCGCCCGACCGGCAGGTGAAGATCGTGTATGCCGGGACGAATTCGTTCAACGGCAGCGAGCCGTACATCTGGTATGTGATCGCAGAGGTGCGCGCCTCGGCGCATGCTGACGGCACGCCCGTGGGTGCGGATGGCTGCGAAGCGCCGGGCTCGTTCTTTTTACAGACCAAGGACGGCTGGGTGCACGTGACCGAAGCTGCCATGCCGCGCTTCATCGGCTATTGGATGAACGTCTTTGGCTGGGCCGGGCCGGGCAA
>CAZJMZ010000100.1:5587-10361 GCA_964547115.1 uncultured Anaerolinea sp.
GGGACCACCACGGGCGGTACGGGCGGAGTTCCGCAGATCATCGTACCGGTCAAGCTCGCCACCCCTGATGCCGAAGGCAAGGTCTATCACACCGTACAGGCCGGGCAATCATTGTGGGCCATTGCCATCGCCTATCAGGTCACCATTCAAGACCTTGAAACGTGGAACAACATCTCGCGCAACATCCCGTTGCAGGCCGGGCAAAAACTCTTCATCCCCGATAAGAACACGCCGGGCTTCGCCACGCCCACACCCAAGGGCATGGTCATTACGCAAACACCCGACGTCACAGGGCGCATCGTCCATGAAGTGCAGCCCTACCAGTCCCTCATCACCATCGCCGAAGCTTATCAAGTGCCCATCGACCGCCTGCTCGCGCTCAATGGCTGGCAGTCCGATTGGCCGTTGCAGATCGGGCAGCAGCTCCTCATCTCACCGGGCAACGTCACGCCCACAGCCACGCTGCTCCCCATTCAACGCCTCACCCCCGCCGCCGACGGCAACTACTATCACACCGTGCAAAGCGGCGAGACGCTCTCCGGCATTGCGAACACTTACGGCATCCCGCTTGCCGACCTGCTCAACTGGAACGGCCTCAACGCCGCCTCTGTCATTCGCCCGGATCAACCCCTGCTCTTATTGATCTTGCCACCCTCCACGGTCACACCCACACCGACACCGGCGACGCTCACCCCCACATTGACCCCTTCCTTGACCTCGCGCCCGCATTTCATCTCCCCCACGCCTGGCGGCCCTCCTGCTGCCACCAACGACTCAGCGCCACGCTCCATGCTGTTCCTGATGGTCGGCGTGCTGGCCATCCTTGGCGCCGGAACCGTGGGCTGGTTCGCCAAACAGATGAAAACCAAAGGCAATGACTCCACCTCTTGACAAATAGACACTTATCTATATAATAACCTTGTACCTCTTATGAAATTCGACGCTGTTCTGTTTGCCAAAGCCATTGCCGATGAGACCCGCCAACGCATCATGAGCGAGTGTTGCTGTTGCTGGTTATCGGTGGGCGAGATCGTGGAAAAGATCGGGTTCAGCCAACCCACCATCTCGCATCACCTGGCCATCCTGCGCGATGCCGGGCTGGTCAACATCCGTGAAGAAGGCAAGCAGACGTTCTATACGCTCAATCAAGATCATGTAGCCTCCTGTTGCGGACAAGTCATGCTTAAGTTCGCGCCCGAATCCAAGACCACCCTGACCCTGATCGAAAACACCCAACGGTAATTGCGGGATGCCATCCTAGGCGGCATCCCGTTTTTTGCAATCAAATTCATAGACAAACTTCTATACAAGGAGACAAAATGACTACGAACACTCCAATTCACGAAGCCGTTCGTGAACATTACGCCGAACGCATCAAGAATAATGCCGCCTGTTGCGGCGGTTCGGATACCTGTTGCAGCACTGACAGCACCCTATACCCGGCAGACCTGCTCACCACCCTCCCGGCGGGCGAATCGGTTGTCAGCTATGGGTGCGGTGACCCCATCACCCTGGCCTCGCTCACGCCGGGGCAGACCGTGCTCGATCTCGGTTCGGGCGCAGGACTCGATTGTTTCTTTGCGGCCAAGCAGGTCGGTGAGACGGGTAAAGTGATCGGCGTGGATATGACCCCTGAGATGTTGGAGCGGGCCCGGGCAAGTGCGAAGCGGCTGAAGCTGTCCAATGTGGAATTTCGCCAGGGCTATATCGAAGAGTTGCCGGTCGAATCCGATACTGTGGACGTCATCATCTCGAACTGTGTCATCAATCTTTCGCCGGATAAGAGCAGGGTGTTTGACGAGACCTTCCGGGTGTTACGCCCGGGCGGCAAGCTGGCCGTTTCTGACATCGTCACTGCCGGGCCATTGCCCGAGGTGGTGCGCCACAACCTGAGCCTGTGGGCGGGCTGCGTGGCCGGGGCCGTGGATGCGGGCGAATATATTCGCATGATGGAGGCGGCTGGCTTCCAGAACATCAGCGTGAACCCGGTGTTCTTCGATAAAGAAACCGTGGACTCAGCGCTGGAAGGCATTCAAGACCTGCCCGAAGTGCAAGCCGTGCCGCGCGAAGACCTGTATAAGGCCGTCTTCAGCGCCAAGATCACCGCATACAAACCCTAAGACTTTTGCGAGGAGGCTGTCGTCCTGCAGGATGACAGCCTCCTTGAAGATCAGACCATGAAACGAAACGTGCTCTTTCTTTGCACTGGCAATTCCTGCCGCTCACAAATGGCGGAGGCCATCGTCAATGCCCGGCTGGGTGAAACCTGGCAGGCCGTGAGCGCCGGCACCAAACCCGCGGGGTACGTGCACCCCAAAGCCATCCAGGCGTTGGCCGAGATCGGCATCACCCACACCGGTGTTTCGAAAACCGCCGACCAGTTCCGTGAAGTGGACTTTGACCTGGTGGTCACGGTGTGCGATTCGGCCGCCGAGGAGTGCCCGGTCTGGCTGGGACCCGGGAAGCGCGTGCATCACAGCTTCACCGACCCGGCCCTCACCGACGACCTGAACGATTTTCGCCGGGTGCGCGATGAGATCGAACAAGTGATGCTACAACTACTGCAAGCACCATAGGAGGTCACCATGACACAACCCGCCGGGAAACGCCTGTCTTTTCTGGACCGCTACCTGACGCTGTGGATCTTTCTGGCCATGGCATTGGGCGTGGTCATTGGCTTTCTCTTCCCCAAGGCGGTGGCAAGCTTTAATGCCGCCGTTTCCATCGGCACGACCAACCTGCCCATTGCCATCGGCTTGATCTTGATGATGTATCCGCCGCTGGCCAAGGTGCATTACGAAGAGTTGGGCGATGTCTTTCGCAACTGGAAGGTGCTGGGATTATCGTTGTTGCAGAACTGGGTGATCGGACCGGTCTTGATGTTTGGCCTGGCGATCCTGTTCCTGCGCGGGTACCCCGAGTACATGACCGGGTTGATCCTGATCGGACTGGCGCGTTGTATTGCGATGGTGATCGTGTGGAATGAACTCGCCCGGGGCGACACGGAATACGCCGCCGGATTGGTGGCCTTCAACAGCCTCTTTCAGGTGTTCTTCTA
Organism: uncultured Anaerolinea sp.; assembly: GCA_964547115.1. GTDB lineage: Bacteria > Chloroflexota > Anaerolineae > Anaerolineales > Villigracilaceae > Defluviilinea. The sequence continues at coordinate 8,646 of CAZJMZ010000100.1, forward strand.
CAGCGTCTATGCCTATATCTTCATCACCGTGCTGCCGACCTGGTTCGGGCTGACCGGGAACATCGTGGATATCACCATCGGTGAGATCGCCAGGACCGTGTTCATCTATTTGGGCATTCCGTTCATCGCCGGATTCCTCACGCGCTGGCTGCTCATCCGCACACGCGGCCGGGACTGGTATCACAAGGTCTTTATGCCACGCATCAGCCCGCTCACGTTGATCGCCCTGCTCTTCACCATCATGGTGATGTTCTCGTTGAAAGGCGACGTGATCGTGCAATTGCCACTGGATGTGGTACGCATTGCCATCCCCCTGCTCATCTATTTCGTGGTGATGTTCCTGGTCTCTTTCTTCATGGGTCGTGCCATCGGCGCGGACTATTCCCAGACGGCCACCCTGTCTTTCACCGCCGCCAGCAACAACTTTGAGCTGGCCATCGCCGTGGCCGTGGCGGTGTTCGGCATTGGCTCAGGCGCAGCCTTCGCGGCCGTGATCGGACCGCTGATCGAAGTGCCGGTGATGATCGGGCTGGTGAATGTTTCGTTCTGGCTGCAGAACCGCATGTTCGGCCCGGGGCTCGTTAGCAAGGCCTAGCTCGCGCAGCCCCCACTCACCGCTTCTGCCCACAGACCGGTTAAAACCGCCTCAACATACCTCGCCTGTAGACTCAACCGTGGCCTTCAACAGGCTCTCGACCACGGCAAAGTCGATGCGCTCGGGTTTCGAGTAGCGGATGCAGCCCTTGCCGTGCGAAATGCCCGGGCCTTGCAACTGCCCCGCATGCGACTTCATCACAGCGGTGCGCAGGATGTACAGTGCAATGAAATGCTTCTGGCTGGCAAAGCCCACCTCAGCCACGCCATTGCGCCGGTAGTTGGGCATGCCGTATTCCATACTTTCTTCAAAGCCCAACAGGTACTGACGACACAGAGCGCGCAAGCGCTTCAGCGCCGCCCGCCGCTCGGCAGGGACTTCCTTCAAATAGGCAGGCACGGTTTTGGCAGAGGATTGCATGGGGTCAACTCCTGACATCGGGATGTGGTGCGATTATAACGGTCGCGGGGGCCGGGGCAAAGCCATATGCCGTGCGTAGACACGCCTTCTTTTTTCGTATACAATGGAAATCGCTTTATATATTCGTTTATTTACGAGGGAAATGAGTGAGCTTTGGACAAGGCAATACCTGCCTTGCACGGTTGCGTATGAAATAGAAATGTAAGCAAGCCAGTCAGGCTGGCAGTTTCTCAGGCTCGGCGCAAGCCAGGGTCTGCCTGAATTCGAATCGTGAGCGGTAAATAAACAGAAAAAGCGTGCACTACTGGAGTTGCTGACTTTAGAGGAGGTCACCATGGCATACTTCATTACTCATGATGAAGCAGAGGGTATCATCGAGATCAAATTCGATGGGGTATTTGATTTAAGTACCGCACAGGCTGCCATACGCGACAGCGTTGCCCACGCGGTCGAAAAGCAGTGTTATCACATGCTAAGCGACCTGCGGACGGCCACCATGACCCTCAAAGTTTTCGAGATCTTCATGCTGCCCACCTACCTGGAAAAAATTGCCGCCGAAGCAGGCCTGAATGCTCATCAGGTGCATCACGCCCTGCTTGCAGAGCCGGGAAGAAATATCAGCTTTTACGAGAACACCTTTTACAACCGGGGCTATAAGGTCATGGCCTTTACCGACCCTGCCGCAGCCAAAACCTGGCTGC
>CAZJMZ010000101.1:0-10311 GCA_964547115.1 uncultured Anaerolinea sp.
GAGCGTTATCGCTGGATGGAAATGTTAACCAGCACCATGTCGGCGGAGGAACAGAGCAAGGTCAACGAAGCATTGATCATCCTCACCGCCCGGGCCCGGGAATTGGATTCGAAATAAGCCGCCTCCCTCCACACTCAATTCATAATTCTTTCTTATAACTACAGAAACACTCGAAAGGAAATTTATGCAAGCATCCATGTCTCAACGCAATGCCCGCGCCGGAGCGCGCGGCCGCGGCGGACCCCGACCCTCGTTTAAGGGCATCGGGCGTGCCGTTCGCTACCTCACCCGTTATGGCCGTCAGGCCGCTTTGCCTTATGTCTTCCTGATCATCGCCACATTATCGCAACTGGCCGTGCCGCGCATGATCCGCAATATCATCGATGCAGTGACCAGCGGCTATGTGGCCGACCAGGTGCTGGCGGCGCTCGATAAGATCCCCGCAGCCTTCGTCTCGCAGGTGCTGCCGAAGATTCTCGAAGCCACAGGCAAGGATTCGGCTTTAACGCTGGACCAGCTCAAGGTGCAGTTGGAAGCGGATGTCACCAATGCGCCGCAGGCATTGATCAATGCGGTCATCCTGATCATCGTGTTCGCCGCGCTGCGCGGTCTCTTCGCGTTCCTGCAGGCCTTCTGGGCTGAGAAGAATTCGCAGGCTGTGGCCTACGATATCCGCAACGAGTTGTATGCCAAGATCCAGACGCTCTCGTTCTCGTATCACGACAAGAACCAGACCGGGCAATTGATGATCCGCGCGACCGACGATGTGGAGAAGGTGCGTTTGTTCATCGGGCAGGGACTCTTGCAATTGGTGGGCGCGATCATCCTGCTCACGGGCACGGTCATCATCCTGTTCAGTACCAACACCACACTGGCGTGGACGGCCATGCCGATCCTGCCGGTGGCGCTGGTGTTGTTCATGTTCTTCGGTATCGTCAGCCAGCCATTGTTCGCCAAGGTGCAGCAAAAGCTTTCGGCGCTCAACACCATTCTGCAGGAAAATCTCGCGGGCGTGAAAGTGATCAAGGCTTTCACACGCGAGAACGAACAGCAGACCAAGTTCCGCACGGCGGCCGATGACACGATGAACCAATCCATCACCGTGGCGCGTTTATTCACCTTCCTGTTCCCGCTGGTGTTTTTGGTGGCGAACCTGGGCCAGGCCGCGATCCTGTACGTGGGTGGCAAGCAGATCATCACCGGCTTGCTGACCCTGGGCGAATGGCAGGAGTTTTCGCTGTATCTCATTTACCTGTTCTTCCCCATTGCACAATTCGGTTTCATCATCACACAAATGGGCCAGGCCTCCGCTTCAGCCGAGCGCATCTTTGAAATTCTCGATGCCAAGAACGACATCACCGACAAAGCCGATGCCATCCCCATGCCCGCTGTGCAGGGTACGGTCAAGTTCGATAACGTCACCTTCCGCTATTTCGGCGGCGGCGACCCTGTGTTGAAAAATGTTTCGTTCGAGGCCAAACCCGGCGAGACCATCGCCCTGCTCGGCGCGACCGGCTCGGGCAAGACCACCATCATCAACCTGCTGCCGCGCTTCTACGACCCCAGCGAAGGCGCGATCACCATTGACGGCCACAACCTGCGTGATGTGAAACTTGAATCGCTGCGCTCGCAGATCGGCATTGTGCTGCAAGAGACCACGCTCTTCAGCGGCAGCATCCGCGAGAACATCGCCTTCGGCAAGCCCGAGGCCTCACAGGAGGAGATCGAAGCCGCCGCCAAAGCCGCGCAGGCGCACGACTTTATCATGTCGTTCCCTGAAGGCTACGACACGCACGTGGGCGAACGCGGCACCACCCTCTCCGGCGGACAAAAACAACGCGTCGCCATCGCCCGCGCCCTGCTCCTCGACCCACGCATTCTCATCCTCGACGACTCCACCTCCAGCGTGGACCTCAACACCGAGGCCCAGTTGCAAAAGGCGCTGGATGTATTGATGAAGGGCCGCACGTCCTTTGTCATCGCGCAGCGCATCAGCACCGTCATGAACGCCGACCACATCCTCGTGCTCGACAAGGGCGAAGTGGTGGCCGAAGGCAAACACAAAGATTTAATGGAAGACAGCCCGATCTACGCGGAAATCTACAACTCCCAGATCCTGGCGAACGAAAAGGAAGGTGCCCTATGATGGGCAATCGCAACGAACTCTTCAAACAGGAGACCATCAAAGCCAGCAACCTGGGCGGCACGTTGGCGCGCCTCGGCAAGTACTTTGGCAAGTTCTGGTACACGCTGACCCTGGCCCTCCTGCTTATCACCATCTCCACCTGGACGCAGGTCATCACGCCCGAGCTCTCCGGCCAGGCCACCGATTGTTTCCTCGTCTCGCTTGGCGCACAGAGCTTTGGCTCGTTTGCCCCCGCACAATCTACAGAGACAAAATCGGCTACCGAAAATTCAGCCGCAGCCTGCTGGCTCGCCACCGATGACCCCTCCGCGCTGAGCTTCACACGCGGGTTGATCTACAAAGCCTACACCTTCAACGACTACCCCGCCCCGATCGCTCTCGCCGACATGACCAACGAACAGCGCACCGAGGGTTTGTTCCGCCTGATCCTCGTGGTGGTGGGTTTGTATGTACTCGGCGCCGTCGTCACCGGCATGACCTTCTTCATGATGACGTGGACCGGCCAGCATGTGCTGCGCGAATTGCGCCTGGATGTTTTCCAAAAATTGCATGACCTCTCGCTCAGTTACTACTCCGAGCATGAAGCCGGTGACCTGATGAGCCGCATCACCAACGACACATCCGCCATCGAGCAGGCCTTCTCGTTCGCTCTGGTGCAGGTGGTGGGCGGTGTGTACCTGCTGGTGTGGGTGGCTTACAACATGATCGAGGCCAGCAGGCCCTTTGCCTTGCTCTCGCTCTCGATCACGCCGTTCATGTTCATCGCCACGATCTATTTCTCGTCACAGGCCCGCAAGGCTTTCCGCACCAGCCGCAAGGAGATCGGCAACGTCAACGCGGAACTGCAAGAGTCCATTGCCGCCGTACGCGAAGTGCAAGCCTTCAATCGCGCCGATGAGAACATCGAGCAGTTCAAGGAAGTCAACGCCGCCAACCGCGATGCCAACGTGCGCGCCGTGTCATACACCTCCGCGCTTGCCCCGGTGCTCGAAGCCTTATCGTATGTGGCGCTGGCGATCGTCGTCGGTGCGGGTGGCTGGGCCCTGCTCAAGGGACAAAGTCTCTTCGGTGCGGTCGTGACCTTCGGTTTGGTCATCACCTTCCTGCAATACGTCCAGCGCTTCAACCAGCCGATCCAACAGATCGCCATTCTGTGGACCAATATCCAGAACGCCATCGCGGGCGCCGAGCGCATCTTCAACATCCTGGATGAAGTCCCCGCCGTGACCGACAAGCCCAAGGCCATCGCCATGCCCGCCATCAAGGGCCACGTGGAATTCAACAAAGCCACACACTCCTATGAGGACGGCGTGCCGGTGTTGAAAGATGTCTCCTTCGAAGCGCAGCCCGGGCAGACCATTGCCATCGTCGGTCCCACCGGCGCAGGCAAGACCACCATCATCAACCTGCTGCCGCGTTTTTATGATGTGACCAGCGGCTCGGTCAAGATCGATGGCATCGACGTCCGTGATGTGACCATGAAGAGTCTGCGCGAACAGATCGGTATCGTGCTGCAGGATACCTTCCTCTTCAGCCAAAGCGTGATCGAGAACGTCCGTTTTGGGCGGCCCGGCGCCAGCGACGAAGAGGTCATGAACGCGATCAAACTCGCCAATGCAGATTCGTTCATCGAGCGCCTGCCCGAAAAATACCAGACCGTGCTCGGCGAACGCGGCTCGGGTCTTTCTCAGGGACAGCGGCAACTGCTTTCGATCGCGCGCGCTGCGCTCTCAGACCCGAAGATCCTCATTTTGGACGAAGCCACCTCCTCGGTGGACACACGCACCGAGCGTCTCATCCAAAAAGCCTTCGACCAGTTGCTCAAGGGCCGCACCTCCTTCGTCATCGCACATCGCCTGTCCACCATCCGCAACGCCGATATGATCCTCGTGCTCAAGGCCGGTGAGATCATCGAACGCGGCAGGCACGACGAACTGCTGGCCCGCAAAGGTTTCTATTACGACCTGTACATGAGCCAGTTCAAGAAACAGGAAGAGATCGAAGCCGCACTGGCGTAAGATAGTGAACAGTAAAGCGTGAAAAGTGAACAGGCCTGTGGAAAATTCCACAGGCCTGTTTTGTTTAAGCGATACAATCAAAGCATGCAACTGCTCACCACCATCCAGCGCATCGAGGGCCTCAACCCCCACGGCAAAGCCATCGAGCGGACGGCAGTGCGGGCGGTCATCTGGCGCGAGGGTCAGTTGTTGATGGTGTATTCGGCAAAGGTGGGCGATTACAAATTCCCCGGTGGCGGGGTGAATGCTGGCGAGACACACGCACAAGCCCTGCAACGTGAAGTACAGGAAGAGTGCGGAGCAGCCTTGCAGAGCATGGATGACGAGCTCGGCGCCATTGTGGAATACAACCGACCCATCGAGGCCGAATTTGATGTTTTCAAGATGACCTCCTATTATTATTTTTGCACCCTGACCTCGCAATCATTCGGTGCACAGAAGTTGGACAGCTATGAAAGTGACCTGGGATTTGTGCCTGTGTGGGTCGATGTGGATACCGCCCTGCAGCAAAATACCCGCCTGCTCACCACCACCAGCAGCCCCCCTGAATGGCTGCGACGTGAGATCTTTGTACTCACCCATCTTAAAAGGAATCCCCAATGACAGCCCCTGCCCTCCAATACCTCAGTGACCATCAAACCCACTTTCAGCACGAACTCATCGAACTGCTGCGCATCCCGTCCATTTCACACGACTCGGCGTATGCCGCCGAGGTGCTGCGCGCCGCGCACTGGCTGGCCGAGAAACTCCGCGCAATGGGTGTGAACAACGTAGAGCTCATGCCCACCGCCGGGCACCCGGTGGTCTATGGCGAATGGCTGGGGGCAGGCCCATCCGCACCGACCGTGCTGGTCTACGGACATTACGATGTGCAATCGCCCGAACCGCTGGAGGATTGGCAGAGCCAGCCCTTCGAACCGGAGATCCGCAATGACAACCTCTATGCGCGCGGCGCTTCGGATATGAAGGGACAGACGCTTGCGTCGTTGAACGCCATCGAAGCGCTGCTCAAGACCGACTCGCTGCCGGTCAACGTCAAGTTTTTGCTGGAGGGCGAGGAGGAGGTCGGGTCGAAGAATCTGGCGGCATTCCTCGGCCAGCATCGTGAAAAGTTCCAGGCCGATTTCTCGCTCAACACCGATGCGGGCGGCATGCCCGATGCCGATACGCCCTCGATCTGCTACGGCCTGCGCGGCGGCGTGAGCTTTGTGTTGACCGTCTCCGGCCCGGCGCAGGACCTGCACTCGGGCGAATATGGCGGCACGATCCACAACCCGATCCACGTGCTAAGCCAACTCATCGCCGAGATGCACGATGCGCAGGGACATGTCACCGTGCCGGGGTTTTATGACGGCGTGCGTGAGATCGATGCAGACGAACATGCCGAGATGCTGCGCCTGCCCTTCGATGAAGCGTTCCTGTTGAAACATTCCGGCGCACCCGCCTTGTGGGGTGAACCGGAGTTCCTGCCTGCCGAGCGCATCAGCGCGCGCCCCACGGTGGAGGTGGTCATGTTCACGGCGGGGCAGCCCAAATCTGCAATACCGGCGAAGGCTTCGGCCCGGTTCGCATGCCGGTTGGTTCCGGATCAAGACCCGGCTGAGGTGTTGAAGCATCTTCAAGTGTGGTTCGAAGCGCATATCCCCACAACGGTCACATGGACGATGGAGGTGATGGGCAGGGGTCCGGGCATCGTCACCGATCGTCAATCCAAACCGGTGCAGGCCATGCGGCTTGCCTTGCAGAACGCGTTCGGCAAGCCGCCCATCTTTCAGCGCTCGGGTGGCGGCATCGGCGCGGTGCTGATGTTCAAACACATCCTCGGCATCGACTCGGTGCTGACGGGTTTCTCGCTCTACGACGATAACTTTCACGGCCCGAACGAAAAGCTGCACCTGCCCACCTGGCGGAAAGGCATGCAGGCGCTGGTGCAGTTCTTTCACGCGCTCTAGGCGTCAGCGCCTCAGCCGATTACGATCACATCCTGATCTGAAACGCCACCCTCCGTACATTCCCTTCTTTCTTTAACCCCTCCAGTCGCGCGGGTCAGTTCGCGTCTGCTTCCGTCGGGTACACAGAAAAGAGCATGTCGTTCTTGCTGCCGTTCTTCACGATGTACATGAGTTTATCGGCCTGGTTGAGCATTTCATCTACAGAAATGTGCGGGTCTGTCAGGGTCAGCACGCCGATGCTGAAGCTCACCGGCCAGTTGTGTGCTTCCATGCTTTGCATAAGCCTGTTCCGCATGGCGGTCACCACCGCTGGGGCGGCTGCCTGGTTGGTTTCGGGCAGCAACACAACGAATTCATCGCCTCCAATGCGAGCCACAAGATCTGTCTTGCGCATGTGTTGTTGAATGTTCAGGGCTATGGTCTGCAACGCAGTATCACCCATGGCATGTCCCAGCGTGTCATTGATGGCTTTGAAATTATCCACATCAATGAACGCCACCGTGAATGGGTGGTTGTAACGCGCAGAGCGGTCAATCTCCATTTGCGCCAGTTCATGGAATGAGCGCGAATTCAGCGCCCCCGTCAGATGATCGGTACGGGCGAGCAGTTTTTCCCGCTCCAGCACTTTCTGCAGGCGGATCATATACACCGGTAGCAGAAAAAACCCCAAGCGGACGATGGCATTCCAAAGATACGGAAATACACTCGGCGCTCGTGTATCAGAAACGATATCCACGGTGACCCAGATGCCCGCGCTCAGAAAAGCAAAGATCAACCCCGGGCGCTCACTGAGCGTCCACGTGATCAAACTGATCGGCAACAAATAGAACAGCGAAAACGATAATTCCACCCCGGTGATGTAATCGAGCCAGGCCACCGCGCCCAGCAACACAAAACCGCACCCCAACCAAACCGGCTTGCTGACCCGTTGTGCAAAACGTTCAACCTTCATCCCAAAACAAGTATACCGCCAGGCCCCGGGGTTTTGCTGATGTATAGAAACTCGCGCAGCACCTCCGGCACGATCCATGCATACTCCCCCCGCACCGACGCATCCATGTGCGTAATGCTGTGATGCCACTGCAACGCCTTGACGATGGACGCGAACGGACGCGAACGATGATACAGGGACAGCAACGCCTCCTGCGACCCGTAGGCCTGCCACGCTGCGAGATACGTTTCCAGCAACCGGAGCATCTCCGGCGTGGGCGGGGCGTAGTCATCGAGTTCGAGCGCGATCTCCATGCTCACGAACCACGTGCGCAGCGAAACGAACGGATGCGTGACATCCGCATCGCCCCAATCGAAGAAGCTGATGCGCCCATCTTTGATGAGCACGTTGCCATCGTGGAAGTCGCCGTGGTTGAGCGAGTCAGGGATGCCGAACGCGGCCAGGTCACCACAGAGCCGTTCGAAGCGCGGCATCAGGTCTTGCAGGTTTTGAAACTCAGCGGGGGTCAATCCTTTTTCCTGACCGATCATCAGGCTGGCTTCGTCCGCCAGTAATTGCGCGTACAGCGCAGGCAAGGCGGCGGGACGGCGATCAGGAATACCCAACGCGAGAACTTCATCCATATGTTCGGCCAGCCCGATCTGCAACCCGGCATATTTCACAATGACCGGCTCCCACGGGCGCACATCCTTCACCGGGCGAATGGAGGCGCGCAGTTGTTCGCCGCCATCGCGCATCAGCATCCAGCCACGGGCCGTATCCACGGCCACGAGTTCGGGCAGGCGGTCGGGGAACCAACGCGCCAACCTTTCGGTCAGTGCGATCTCATGGAGCGTTTCCCCGGCAGTAGCTTTGAAGAACAACCGGCCCTGGTCAGTGGGCACGCGCATCACCGTGGACCAGGCATAGGCATGATTCTGCTCAATGGCTCCAGTGACCTGCAGGCCGTGTTCGCGCACCTGCTCATGGATCCAGGCATGGGCTTGAGCCTGCCATTCAGGGTCGTGCCAGCGGAGTTGGGGCTGGTCGGTCATCGAGTATTTCAGCCTTTCAGTTCATACTTCCCAACGATCGTTTGAATCTCTTCCACCTGTGTCGCTGTCAACGGACCCAACGCCAGCGCACCGGCGTTATCGCGTACTTGCTGCACCGATTTGAAACCCGGGATCGGAACCATGCGCTCGTCCAAGGCCCAGATGTAGGCCAGCGCGCCCTGGGCCATAGTGCGCCCATCGGAGGTGAGGATATCGCGGATATCGTCCACGCATTGCAGGCGCTTGACCATTTCAGGGTCGGCAAGGTTGGAACGCGAGCGGATGTCGTTACCGGGGAAGGTGGTGGTGGCGTTGAACTTGCCGGTGAGAAAACCGCGATTGAGCGGGTCTTTGTTGATGCCCGCGAGATCGAACTCGGCGCATACCTGTCGCATGGCCGGGCTATCGAACAACGCGTTCAAACGGAATTGGATCGACGTGCAATGCGCACCGGGGGCAAATACACGCGCGCTCTCCACCACATCGGTGCTCCAGCCATACCAGCGGATCTTGCCTGCCGTCACCAGGTCTTCCAGAATGACCTGTAGTTCGAGCGAAAGTTGGGGGTCGTAATCCCCGGCGTGGAGTTGGTAAATGTCGATGTGGTCGGTCTGCAAACGGCGCAGGCTGTTCTCCACATCCGTGCGGACGCTGTTGATGATCTGGGAGTTATCGCCATACACGGTCTTCTTTTCTTCGTTGACGATGTGCCCGAACTTCGTGGCGATGATCGCCTGGTCGCGCCTGCCTTTCAAGGCGCGTCCCACCACCTGCTCGCTGTGACCCGCACCATAGTTGGCGGCCGTATCGAAAAAGTTGACACCCAACTCCAGCGCAGCGTGGATCGCGCGGATGGATTCTTCATCATCGATATCACCCCAGCCTGCGGGGTAGGGCGTTCCGCCGGGTTGGTCCCACGTCCACGGGCCGCCGATCGCCCAACAGCCCATGCCAAGCGCGCTGACCTTCAATCCACTTTTACCAAGAGTACGTTTTTCCATGTTCAATTTTCCTTGTTCTATTCAAATCGTTGTAATGCCTGATAGATGGCCTGTGCGCCGAACTCGATGGCCTGCACCGGCACACGTTCGTTCGCGGCGTGGATGGTTTGGGCAAAGTTCATGTCGGCGGGCAGGGGCATCGGCAGGTAACCGTAGGTTTGAATGCCCAGGCGCGAGAAAAAGCGCGCATCGGTGACCCCGCTCAACAGGTATGGGATCGGGATGCCCTCCGGGTCGGCTTGTTTGAGGATCTCTTTCAAGGTTTGAAACAAGCCCATGTTCGGTTCGGCCGGGCCGGGGTCGTAGCGCAGCACTTCCAATTCCACATCGCTGCCAACGATGGGGCGCAGTTCTGTGAGCATATCGTCTGGAGTAAAGCCCGGCAGCAAGCGGCCATCCAATTCCACCACCGCTTCACTGGGAATCACATTAACCTTGGTGCTGCCATGCAAGATGGTGGGGCTGACCGTGTTACGCAACAGGGGAGCGAATAACTGTCCGCGTTCGCCGAGCAGTTTCAACACCGAGCCCGCCAGGGCTGGGTTCGTTAATTGCTTGATGAGCAGGCCGCTCGCACCGCCAACCCCGGCGGCCAGCAACCCGAACATCATGCGGGCCGCCGGGGTGACATGCAACGGCAAAGGGTTTTCGTCCAGTTGTTTGAGCAGACGCGCAAGTTTGGCCATGGCCCCGCCTTGCACCGGAACGGACCCGTGCCCGCCCTGGCCGCGCACGGTGGCTTTCATCCAACAGATCTGCTTCTCAGCCACCATGATCGGATAAAAACGCTTCCCGCCCACATGCAGGCTAAAGCCGCCGAACTCACCCAATGCATAGCGGACGTCTTTGAACAGGTCGGGGTGTTGCTCCACCAGGAACCGGGCGCCGTCATCACCGCCCGCCTCCTCATCGCTGACGATGGCCAGGATGATGTCACCCGGCGGTTGCAGCCCCTCGGCATTGGCGCGCAGGAACGCCGCCACCAGCATGGCCACGCCGCCTTTCATATCCAGGGCGCCGCGCCCCCACAACATGCCATCGATGATCTCGCCGCCGAACGGGTTCTGTTCCCAGGGTTGGTTCTCAGTGGTCACCACATCCACATGGCCGTAAAGCAGCAACGGCGGCGCCTTGCCAGCGCCCGGAATGCGCGCGATCAGGTTGGGGCGGTTTTGCGTCCGCTCCAAAACAGTCGCTTCGATCCCGGC
>CAZJMZ010000102.1:0-10248 GCA_964547115.1 uncultured Anaerolinea sp.
CGCATCACGGCTTTGACCTCGTCCATGGTCTCGCCAAGGCCGAGCATGATGCCCGATTTGGTCAGCACTTCGGGGTCGAGCTTCTTGGCGTTCGAAAGGGTGGCCGCGGCCCAGGCGTAGTTGTCCTGCGGTTGGACGGTCTTGAACAGCCGCGGTACCGTCTCCACGTTGTGGTTCAGGATCTCGGGGCGGGCATCCATCACGATCTTGAGCGCTTCGACCGAGCCCTTGAAATCGGGGATCAGCACTTCGATGGAACAGCCCGGCAGCAACTCGCGGATGCGGCGAATGACCATCGCAAAGATCGGTGCGCCGCCATCGCGGCGTTCATCGCGGTTGACCGAGGTGATGACCGCGTGTTTCAACTCCATGGCCTTCACGGCTTGCGCCACACGTTCAGCTTCGCCCCAGTCCATGAGCGTGGGTTTGCCGTGTTTGATATCGCAGAAGGCGCAGGTGCGCGTGCACACGTCACCGAGCATCAAAAAGGTGGCGGTGCCGCTGCCCCAGCATTCGCCGAGGTTGGGGCACATGGCCTCTTCGCACACGGTGTGCAGTTCCTTTTTGCGCATCAGGCCGTGCAGCCATTCATACGTCTCGCCCGAGGGGGCGCGCACTTTGATCCAATCAGGGCGCCGCAGCGGGCGCACGTCGCTTTCGGGGATGACCCGGTCTCTCGTAGGGGTGGCAGGCATAAGGTCCTTTATTGAAGCGGGCGGATGTAGATCCGCTTTACTTCTTCCTCACTTTCAAGCGCAATCCTTGCACTTCGACGACTTCCACTTTGTCGCCCTTACTGATTGTATCCGATTCGTGGACCGGCTCGGCGCTCCACAACTCTGATTCCAGCTGGACCTGACCACCCGCTTCGCCCCACATTCGGGCTGTTCCGGTTTTCCCAACATACGACTCAGCCCCCATGCTGACCGGGTTGCGCAGCGCGCGCAATGCGAACACCAGCAAGGCCACGAACATCAGGCCGATGGTGATGCCCACCCCGAACACCAAGGGCACCGACACGCGCTGGAACTGCGGCACGCCCGGCGAGTTGAACAGCACCAGCGCCCCGACGATGAACGAGGCCACACCGGCCGCCGTGAGCGCGCCGTGCGTGGGCGCTTTGATATCCAGAATGAAGAGCACAAAGGCTGTAATGAGGAAAATGATGCCGAACCAGTTGACCGGCAGGACGCCCATGCCGTAGACCGCCAGGGTGAGGCATACCACGCCGATGAAACCCGCCACCCAGCCGCCCGGGCTCGAGATCTCGATCAGCACAGCCTGCACGCCGATGGCCAGCAACAGGAAGGCGATGTTCGGGTCGGTGAGGAAGAGCAGCAGCCGCTCGATGAAGCTCATTGGCAGCGCTTCAGTATGGGCGCTGGCGGTCTCGAGTACGCGCGCACCGTCGTTCATTTGCACGGTGAAGCCATCCAGTGCTTCGAGCAGGTCATCCACATTATCCACAACGAAATCGATGAGGCGGACTTCCAGGGCTTCATCGGCAGTGGCGGCTTTGGCCTCTTCGATCATGGCATTGGCCAGCGCCAACGCCGCCGCGCCGCGCGGCTCCACCAGCGGGCGGATGGCCGCCTTCGAGATCTCCATCGCTTTGGCTTCGGCGGTGGAGGTGAGATTTTCACCGGAACTGTCGATGGGGCTGGAGGCGCCGATCGAGGTCTCAGGCGCCATGGCAGAGGCATGCCCGGCCATGGTGATGAGCGCGCCCGCGCTCCCGGCAATGGCGTTGCGTGGCGCCACATAGACGATCACCGGAACTTCACTGGCGCGGATCTCGGCAATGATGTGCAGCATGGTATCGAGATTGCCGCCCGGCGTATTGAGTTCGATGATCAATACTTCGGCATTCTGCCGTTCGGCGAGTTCGATGCCACGGCGGAGATAATCCAGCATGGGCGGCACGATCGGCCCCTCGGCGGTCAGCACAAGCGCGAGCGGCTGGCCGCTTTGGGCACGGGCAGGGTGCGCGAACAGGGAAAATGTCCCCAACAGGACAAGGAATACGCTGAAGAGCAGGCGGGTGTTTTTCATCACTTGTACTCCAATGCACATTCATTATACTGGTTGTGGAGGGACCCATGCCGCAGACTCAGAAAATCTTTACCTTGCGCGTGATCGTGCAGATGGTGCTGGTCGTCGTTGTCTTTCCATTGCTGCCGCTCTTGATCTCAGGTCAATGGGGTTGGTGGCAGGCCTGGGCCTATGCCATATTGAGTGTGCTGACCTTCATCGTGAGTCGGGTGCTGGCTCATCGCGCCCACCCCGACCTGATCGCGGAACGGGCCCGCTTCATGGATGCCAAAGACACCAAACCCTGGGACAAAGTCCTTGCGCCGCTATTGGCCTTCGGTTCCGTCGCGATCGTGGCAGTGGCCGGAGTGGACCGTCTCTTCGGTTGGACACCCGGATTTGGAATTGCAGCCCATATGATTGCGCTGGCCTTCATCGTCATAGGGTTTGCCTTTTCCTCCTGGGCCCTGATCGAGAACCGCTTTTTCGCAGGGACAGTCCGCATACAGACCGAGCGCGGGCATCAGGTGGTCTCAACCGGGCCGTATCGTATTGTTCGGCACCCCGGGTATGCGGGCGTGATGGTCAGCTATGCCTGTGTCCCCATCTTGCTGGATTCGTTCTGGGCGTTCATCCCTACGGCCTTGTTGGGGGTGGTGCTCATTGTCCGCACTCTGCTGGAAGATCGCATCCTGCAAGCCGAATTGCCCGGATATCAAGAATACGCCCGGCGGACACGCTATCGTTTGCTCCCCGGGATCTGGTGAACAAAAAAGCCGCCTGAAGATTTGGCGGCTCTTTGCGGTTTAGAACTGGCCCTCTAGATATTGTTTGGTGCGTTCGTGCTGGGGGTTGTTGAAGACTTCGTGCGCGGGCCCGGCTTCCACCACTTCGCCGAGGTACATGTAAATGACATAATCCGCCAGACGCTTGGCCTGGCGCAGGGTATGCGTGACGATGACCGTGGTGTATTGATGCTTGAGGTCGAGCAGGCGCTTCTCGATGTTTTGGGAGGAGATCGGGTCGAGGGCCGAGGTCGGCTCATCGCCGAGGATGATCTCAGGTTCCACCGCCAGCCCGCGGGCCAGGCACAGGCGTTGCTGTTGCCCGATCGAGAGCGAAGTGGCAGGGTCATGCAGGCGTTTCTGGACTTCCTCCCACAGCCCGGCGATCTCGAGATAATGGCGCACGGCAGCCTTGTATTCGGTGCGCTCCTTTTTCATCTGATGGATGCGCATACCGTAGGCCACATTATCATAAATGGACATGGGCAGGGGCGAGGGGCGCTGCGCCAGCAACCCCACCACCTTGCGGACGGCGGTCACGTCCACAGCGGGGTCGTAGATGTTTTCGCCATCCACCAGCACCGCGCCGTCGATGCGTGTGTTCTCGGTCAACTCGAAGAAGCGATTAAAGGTCTTGAGCAGGGTGGTCTTGCCGCAGCCCGAAGGCCCCATGATGACCGTGATCTGGTTCTTGGGGATCTCGATATTGATGTCTTTCAAGGCTTGTTGCCTGCCGTAATATGCGTTGAGATTTTTGACTTGAATGTGTGTATCCATAAATTATTCCTTTCGGACTCAAACGTCTCTGGACCTTTGAGCTTCCAACGTCACCTGACGCTGGAGTCCGCTTCACTTATTTGACCGTGTACTTGTTGAGGCGTCCTGACAGCCATCTGGCCCCGAAACTGACGGCCAGCACAATGATGGTCAGGATCAACGCGGCGGCGTAACCGCGTTCGCGCACTTCGGGGTAGGGGGAACCGAGTTGGAAGAACACCGCCAGCGGCAGCGAGGCAGTGGGCCGCATCAACGAGTTGACGATGCGGTCGGTGTACCCGGCGGTGAAAAGCACGGAGGCCGCGTCGCCGATACCGCGCCCAAAGGCCAGCAGGATGGCCGTCACGATGCCGGGCAGCATCTGGCGGGTGACCACCTGCAGGGCTACTTCGAATTTGGTGGAGCCGAGCGCGAGGGCGGCGTGCTCCAGATCGGCGGGCATGCGGCGGATGACCTCGTCCATGGCGCGGGTCATGATGGGGAGTTCGACCAGCGCCAGCACGAGAATGCCCGCCAGCAGGGAGGCCCGCATGCCGAAGGCGATCATCAGCGAGAAGCCGAACGCACCATAGACGATGGACGGGATACCCCACAGCACATCCAATGAAAGGCGGACGTAATTGCCCCAGGGCGAATCGCCGAGATAGGTTTTGAGGTAGAGCGCGATCGGCAGGCTGAGCAGGATGGCGAGCAGCGTTCCGCCCGAAGCCAGATACAACGAGCCGATGATGGCATTGAGGATGCCGCCTTCCTTGCCCATGTAGTAACCGCCCTTGGGCACCTGTGTGACCATGTCCCAGGTGAGGGCGGGCAGGCCGCGTGAGATGATGGTCCACAGGATGAGGCCGAGCGCGCCTGCCACAATGAACAGGGCGAGTCGCATCAGGGTCTTCATCACCGCTTCGATGATGTGACGTCGTTCGAGGTGTTTTTTCTTCATGCCCATGTGCGACTCCGGACGCGTTGCAGAACCAGTTGAGAGAGAATGTTGAAGATAAGGATCACGATCAATAAGACCAGGGCCGCGCCGAGCAGGGCCGCATCGTACAACGGGATGGACATCATCTCGCCGTAGTTGTTGGCGATCAAGGCCGGGAGTGGGTAGGCGGTATCGAAGACCGAGACGGGAATATTAGGGACGTTGCCCACCACCATCAGCACGGCGATGGTCTCGCCGAGGGCGCGTGAGGCGGCCAGCACGACCGCCGCGATGATGCCCGGCAACACCTGCGGCAGGATCACCGTGCGGATGGCCTGCCATTGCGTGGCGCCGACAGCGAGGGAGGCGTGGCGCAGGTCATTGGGGATGGTGAGGAAGACTTCGAACGTGACCGAGATGATGAGTGGGGCGATCATCACCGCCAGCACGATGCCCCCGGCGAGGATGCCGAAGCCTGTCGGCTGGGTGACAGAGAAGATCGAAACAGAGGCCAGCCAACGGTCGGCAAGAGGCGCGAGCGTGTCATCCACAAAAGGGACGATGGCGAGCAGGCCCCACACGCCGTAAACCACGGGCGGGATGGCGGCGAGCAGGTCCAGCACGGGTTTGGCGAGAGCGCGGGTGCGGGCGTGGGCATATTCGGCCAGGTAGATGGAGATCAAGATGCAGGGCGGAACTGCCAACAGCAACCCGACCGCGGTGACCCAGGCGGTGCCGAGGATGAAAGGCTTGAAGCCGAAGAGCCCGTCATTGGGCTTCCATACTTCGCCGGAGAGCAGTTCGGTGAAGTGATAGGCACCGAGGATGGGCCAGGCCCGGAAGAGCAATGCGCCGGTGACGATCAGAATGAGGAGCACGGGCAGGAAGGTGATGATGAAAAATGTGCGGCGCGCGAGGGTATCGCGGCTGGTGCGAGGCGCGGCAGAAGGCCGGGTGAACCGGCCTTCTGTTTTTGAAGGAATGGATGGGTTGCCTGTGCTCATTTGAGTTTTGCGAGTGACTCGGCCTGTTGCTCAGGCGTGAGCGGGACGAACCCGGCGGCTTCGAGATATTGCTGGCCATCCGTCAGGATCCACTCGATGAAGGCCAGGGTCAGGCCGGTGGGTTTGCCCTTGGTGGCCAGGTTCTCAAAGCGGGCGGGCGGGGAGGGGTAGGTACCATTGGCCACTGCGCCGAACGCATCTTCCTTGACCTTGTACACTTCGCCGGCATCGGCCTGACCATTGGCATCGATATCAATGGGCGGGATGAGAATACCCGGTACCAGTCCGCCACCGCTCAGGTCGAAGATGCTGTTAAGGTTGCCGTAGCCAATGCCAAGCGGGTCTTTGATGATGGTGTCGACCATCGAAGGCTCACCGTTGACACCAATGCCTTTGAGGTCTTCCTGAGCTTTGCCGCCGGAGTACCTGGCCCACTGTTCCGCCGCGCCTGAGGCATCGGAACGGGTGAAGACGTTGATCTTCTCGGTGATGGATGGGTCCCCGACCACTTCGCCCCAGGTGGTGATCTCGCCGGTGATGTAGATCTTGCTGAACACCTCCTGCGTAATACCCTTGGCCATTAATTGTTCAGCCACCGGGTTTTCGGCGCTGATGATGGGGAAGACCGCGTCCTTGGTGACGGAAACCCAGAAGATGCCTTGGGCGCTTTCCTCATCCTTGATGGCGCGGGAGATCATGCCGATATCCACGGCTCCGGCGATGGTATCGGTCATGCCTTTGCCAGCGCCGCCACCCTGAACATCGAATTGCACATCCGGGTGGACCTTGTTGAACTCTTCAGCCCAGATGGTCATCATGGGGTAGAGGGCGAAGGCGCCCGAGATGGATATGGTGCCGCTGAGTTGTGCGGGGGCGGCAGGGTCATTCGAAACAGAGGCCGGTGTGGGGGAGGCTGAGCCGCAGGCGGTCAGCACGATCGATAGACTGACAAGTACAGAGAACAGGACTAAAAGTCGCTTTTTCATGTTGTCTCCATGATATTGATTTAGTAATATATAAAGTCTATAGTACTAGTAGACTTTTAGGGTATAAAAAAGCGCCCTTGGCAGGGTCTCTGGCACGAACTACTTTTTTAAGCCCAGTTTTTTGCGGACGGTGCTTTGGCGTTTGGCCACATCAGCCAGCGAGGTGGTGTCGAGCACATCAACGATGGCGTTACGCACATCGCCCATTACCATGCGCAGGCCGCAGGTGGCTTCATCAGGGCAGCCGCAAGGCTCGTAGGCCATCTGGCTGACGCACTTGATCGGGGCCACCGGACCATCCAGGGTGCGGAAGATCTGGCCGAGGGTGATCTCGCTGGGCAGCTTCGCGAGGTAGTACCCGCCGCCGACGCCCATCTTGCTGTGGAGCAAGCCTGCATTCTTGAGCGTCAGCAGGATCTGCTCAAGAAACTTCGCCGAGATCTGCTCGCGTTGCGAGATCTCTTTGATTTGCACCACAGGCAGGGGGGCATCCGGTTCGGAGGTACCTGCCAGCATGATCATGGCCCGCAGGCCGTATTCACCGCGTTTGGAAAGTCTCATAGTCTAAAAAGCCTATTGGAGTACTAGACTTTACTGTCTTCAATCATAATTCAGCGACTGAATTTTGTCAAGCCGATTCGCCCAACTCCACGATCTCGGCTGCCCCCAGCGCCTTGCGGACATCGGCGCTTTGCAGGATGAGCGCCATATTGCGGACGCCCGACCCGATGGAGACTTCCTCTTCCCGCAGGACGCTCGCATCGATCAGCACTTTGAACTGGCTCTTCACCCCAAACGGACTCACTGTCCCGATCCGGTAGCCGGTCACTGCCAGCACTTCGTCCTCGGTGGCCATGCGGATCCGTGAGCGTTTGACGAGCGCGCGCAGTTTCTTCCAATCGACCTGGTCGCGCCCGGCCATCAACACCATCACGAATTCACCCTCCCGAATCTGGAACAGAATACTGCGCACGATCTGTTCGGGGCGCTGGTTGCGGTCTGAGGCGGCTTGTTCGAAAGAGGTGACAGGCGTCTCGTGCGTAAAGACGCGGTGGGGGATCCCCAGTTGGGTGAGGGCGAGGCTGGCGGGAGGGGCAGAGTCCATGTTGGGTCCTTGGGCGATAAATCCTTATTTTCATCATGGATGAAATGTGACAGGTCAATCTTTCGTGGGGGGTACAATCACCGCATGCAAACGTACAAATCTCCTCTCAATTGGTTCATTCTCACCGTGGCTGTCATCGCCGTTCTGGCATTGTTCGGGCCGGAGGAAACCTCGCTGGGTGCCAATGTGCGCATCGTGTACCTGCACGGCGCCTGGGTGCTGACGGCTGAGGTGGTGCTGGCGCTGGCTGCGTTGGCGGGGCTGGCGGGTCTGTTCACCGCGCGCCCGGCCTTTCACGCCTGGTCGGCGGCGCTGGGGCGGGCGGGCATGTTCTTCTGGGTGACGTACCTGCCGCTTTCGATGTGGGCGATGCAATCCAACTGGAACGGGTTGTTCCTCGTCGAGCCGCGCTTCCGGCTGGCCTTGATCTTTGCGGTGACGGGCGTGCTCTTGCAGGCCGGCCTGTGGCTGATGAACACCGCCTGGCTGACCTCACTGGCGAACGTGCTCTTCATTATCGTGTTGCGTGTGGTCTTTGCCACGGCCGAGAATGTGATGCACCCGCCGCCGTCGCCGATCTTCAACTCGGGCAATTATGTCATCATCGGTTTCTTCGTGGGCTTGAACCTGCTGGCACTGGTGGCCGCCTATTTCATGACGCGCTTCTTCCACCAGACCGCTCAATAATTCGCCGCTGAGTCTCACCTCCTCCGCCGGGCGCATGGATCAAATTCATCCATGCGCCCGGCGTGCTCTGTGGTACATTCAGCCAATGCGCATCCGTTTTCAATTGCTGGTCTTCATGTTTTTGCGGTGGGTGTTCAACACCATGCACCGCATGATCTACCCCTTCCTCACGGTCTTTGCGCGCGGCCTGGGCGTGGACTTTGGCACGCTCTCGCAACTGGTCGCTGCGCGCAACTTTGTCGGTTTGTTCGGCCCCTTGTTCTCGCCCATTGCCGATAAACGCGGACGCCGCTTCGCCATGCTGATGGGCATCACCTCCTTCACGGCAGGCATGAGCATCGTGGCCCTGTTCCCCAGTCTGTTCACCTTTGCCCTGGCCTTGTTCCTGGCCCTGCTGGGCAAATACTTCTTCGACCCTGCCATGCAGGCTTATCTCGGCGACCGCATCCCGTATGAGCAACGCGGCACCGCCCTGGCCATCACCGAGATCGCCTGGGGGCTGGCCTTCATCGCCGGTGTGCCATTGATGGGTTTGCTCATTGCCAACTACGGCTGGACGGCGCCCTTCCCCCTGCTGGCCGGGCTGGGACTGGTAATGTTCGCGGCCGTGCGTTGGATGATTCCCCATGCAGAGCACGCCTCCGACTCCCCCCGGCCTGCCTCTCGTCAAAATTTCCGCACCGTGCTGACGAGCATCCCCGCGCTGGCGGGCATCTCGATCGCGGTGTGGGCCAGCTCGGCCAATGAGATCGTCAACCTGATCTTTGGTGTGTGGCTCGAAGATTCGTTCGGGCTGAAGATCGCCGCCCTGGCCGGGGCTTCGGCCGTGATCGGCCTCTCTGAGATCAGCGGCGAGGGACTTGTGGCCCTCACCACCGACCGCCTCGGCAAGACGCGTGCGCTTCTGCTTGGGTTGGTGGGGAATGCCATCGCCGCCCTGCTGCTGCCCATCGTGGGGCGCACCGAGTTCGGCGCGCTGGCGGGCTTGTTCCTCTTTTACATCACCTTCGAATACATCATGGTCAGTCACATCCCGTTGATGACCGAACTCGTACCCGAAGCACGCGCCACCCTGCTCTCATTCAACCTCACCGGTCACTCGCTTGGACGCATGATCGGCGCCCTGCTGGCCACCTTTGTGTATCAGCGCTTTGGCTTTCTACCAGTAACGCTCCTGGCGGTGGGCTTCAACCTGCTGGCCCTGCTGGCCCTCGGTGAATTGACCCGGCGTGTGGTCATCCTGCCGCGCATCCTCGCGTTCTTCCGCCCGGCGCGCAAGGAGCAGGCATGACCGTGCTCTGCCTGTTGGGTTTTGCCATCGTGTTGTTCCTCATCGGCCTGTTGTGGATCGTCGTTCCGTCGTTCTACGGTCCGCCTTCAGTGCCGACGAACCCGAACCGCATTCGCAAGGCCCTGCAACTGGCGAACCTGCAACCGGGTGAAACGCTCTACGACCTCGGCGCCGGGGATGGGCGGGTGTTGCTCATCGCCGCCGAAGAGTTCAACGCCAACGCCGTGGGCCTTGAGATCGGACCCATGCAATGCGCGCTTATTTATTTGCGGGCTGCGGCCAGTGCGGCTGCGAGTCGCATCCATGTGTGGTGGGGCAACTACCTCACTGCCGACCTGAACGCCGCAGATGTGGTCTTCGTCTATGCCACCTCACGCGAAATGACCAAACTGACCGCACACCTGCCCACGGCCATGAAACCCGGCGCGCGGTTGGTATCCATCTCTGCCGATTTCAGCGAGTGGCAGCCCGAGACCGTTGATGAAGGGGAGTTGATCTTCCTGTATCGCATGCCTCCCAAACCAGGGAGCCTCACCACCTACCTGTTGGAAAAAGCCCGGTAAAACAATCAGCCGACCTGTGAAAGGTCGGCTGATTGTTTGAGTCAGGGGTTCAGCGGGGTGCCCGGTGGTTCGGCAGCCGGGCAGGCTGAGGGGAGTCGGA
>CAZJMZ010000103.1:0-10119 GCA_964547115.1 uncultured Anaerolinea sp.
GCCACGTGGCTTGTGGTCAACACCGGCCTGCCTTCGGCATCGCGTTCCATCGTCTGCGCCACGCCGGGCGCCAGCAGGTGCGTGCGCACCCCAAACTCCGCATTCTCCACGCGGATCAACTCCATCAGCGCCTTCAAGCCATGCATCGCCACCGCATACGCGCCGTCCATCGGGTAGATGCCCAGGGCCGAGTCCGAAGCCACCGCCAGCACCTCCCCATGCCGCTGGGCGCGGAACACCGGCAGGGCCGCCCGCGCCATCAGGAACGGCTCACGCACATTCGCCTCCAGCACCAGGTCCCAGGTGCGCACCGCATGCGCATGGATCTGACCGCCCGCCCAAAACGGCGAGACCAGGATCAGGATATCGATTCGTCCATACGCCGCCAACACTTGACTCAGGACGCGCTCCGCCTCCCCCTCCGACCCGAGGCCTGATTCGATTCCCAAGCCATCTCTCCCCGTAGCCTTGATCTTCTTAACCGATAATTCCAATGCATCAGCCTGACGCCCACACAAAGCCACCCGTACTCCGGCTTCGGCCAGCGTCAACGCGATGGCCCCGGCCAATTCCGTGCTCCCGCCGGTGATGAGCGCCACCTGCCCCTGCAACGACTCACTCACGGGTTACTGTCCTTCCTGCCCAACCTGCACGGTGGTCCCTGCCACCGCATCGCTGACCGCGTCACCGATCAGGTTAATGGACAATACCGCCAGAAAGATACCCAGCCCGGGGAACACCGTCAGCCACCACGCCTGGCGCACATACTTCATCCCGGCATTGAGCATCGCGCCCCATTCCGGGGTCGGCGGTTCCGCGCCAAGCCCCAGAAAATTCAAGGCTGCCCCCGCCAGGATCGACGAGCCAATGCCCAATGTGATCAATACCAGCAGCGTGCGGATGGAATTGGGCAGGATATGCCGCAACAGGATGCGCGTGTCTGAACTGCCCAGGGCGCGCGAGGCTTCGATATACGTCATCTCACGCAGGGCCAGCACACTGCTGCGCGTGAGCCGCACGAACGAAGGGACGAACGAGATACCGATGGCCAGCATGGCATTGGTGATGCCCGGCCCAAGAATGGCGATGATCGCCAAGGCCAGCAAAATATCAGGGAAGGACATGAGCACATCGTTGAACCACGAAATGAACGCATCCAGCCAGCCGCCGAAATAGCCCGAGATCAACCCGAGCGCAATGCCAATCAACGCGCCAATGGTGATGCCCGCCAGCCCCACCCGCAACGAGAGGCGTCCGCCATAGAGGAAGCGCGTGAAGTTATCGCGCCCGATGTTATCGGTGCCCATCCAATGCTCGAGGCTGGGGGCTTTCAGGGCCTGCGAAGGCGTGGCCTTGTTCGGGTCTTTGACCGAAAAGAGCGGTGCGCCATACGAAAGGACGATCAACAGCAACAGCAACAGTCCGCCAAATTGGGCGCTGCGATTGCGCAGGATCTGGCGCACCAGCCGCCTGCCCGGCGAATTGGTTTGGGAAGAGGTCAATGCAGCGGTCATTTGAGCCGGATCTTGGGATTCAAAAAGACATAGGTGATATCGGTCAGGGTGTTGATGAGCACATAGATCGTGGCCGTCACCAGTACCACACCCTGCACCAATGGATAATCGCGATTGTAAATGGATTGCACCGCCAGGCGTCCGATCCCCTGCCGGGCGAACATGGTCTCGACGATGGTCGCACCACCGAGCAGGTAGGCCATCTGCAGGCCCACGAACGTCACCACGGGGATCAGGGCATTGCGCAAGGCATGTTTGAAAATGACCCAACGCTCAGGCACGCCCTTGGCGCGTGCCGTGACGATGAATTCCTTATGCAGCACATCCAGCATGCTGGCCCGCACCATGCGCGCCACCACGGCGGCTTCAGGCAGGCCCAGGGTCAGGGCGGGGAGGAAAAGTTCGGCTGGGCTTGAGCCGTTCGAAATGCTGGGGAACAGGCGCAGGCGCACAGAAAAGAACAGGATGAGGAGCAGGCCCATCCAGAAGGTGGGAATCGAAAGTCCGCTCACTGAAAGGCCCATGATGAACGTATCCAGCCATGAGCCCTGCCGCAAGGCCGCCAGCATGCCCAGCACGCTGCCGATCGACAACGCCACGAACAACGCCGCGAACGAGAGCGTGACGGTGCTGGGCAGTTGTTCAGCGATCGATTCGGCCACCGGCAGGTTATTACGGATGGACACGCCGAGGTCGCCGCGCAGGGCTTTGCTGAGATAGCGGCCATACTGCACATACAGCGGGTCGTTCAGGCCCAGCTTTTCGCGCAATTCGGCCACGCGTTCCTCGGTGACCTTTTGACGGCCAAGAATAGCCATGGTCACATCGCCCGGCACCAGATGAATGACCGAGAAGACCAGCATCGAAACGCCGAACAGGACGAGGATGGAGGTGAGGATGCGTCGGATCAGATAATTAAGCATGCAAGGAGCCGGGAGAGAACCGACCCGAAGGGTTCGCCTTCGGGTCGGTTGCTAAAAGTTATTGCGAGATCGAGACGTCGTACAACCAGGGATAGCCTTCGAGGTCGAAGGAGAAACCCTGCACCGAGTTGGCGGTGAGATACGGCGCATTGACCGTGAACATCGGCAGTACCAGCGCGTTTTCCATGATGATGGTCTGCGCGGTGGCGTAATCCTTCAAGCGGACCGCATCGTCGGTCTGGGTATCGGCATCCGCGAGGGCGTTATCAAGATCGGCGTTCACGAAGTTGGTCCACGCACCGCCGCCGTTGGTGTTCTCAGAATGGAACAGGTAGCGCAACGGTGAGGGGTCAGGGCGGATCCAGTACATGTACACGAGGCTGTAGTTGCCCGCGAGCAGTTCTTCGTATTGAGCGCCGTCATCCATCGAACGATATTGCACATCGAACCCGGCGTTCGAAAGATAGCCCATGATGAGTTCGTTGAAGGCTTCAGACCAGGTGGGGTTATCGGGCCAGTCAATGGTCAGCTTCTGGCCATCCTTTTCGCGGATGCCATCACCATCGGCATCGACCCAGCCGGATTCTTCCAACAAGCGGGCGGCTTCGGCGGGGTCAAAACGGTAGAGGCTGGCAGACGCTTCGTCGTAGCCCCAGGTGGAGGGCGAGATGACGCCATAGGCCGGTACGCCCAGGCTCTGGAAGGCGGTCTGCGCCAGTTCTTCCTGATTGATGGCGTGGATCATGGCCTTGCGCACGTTCAGGTCATCGGTGGGCGCCTTGGTGCTATTGATCATTAGAATGGCGGGCACACCCGGTTGGGCAAAGTTCTGCACCTGTGCGGTACCGGCTTCACCCAAGGCAATGGCATCCAAGGCCGGGGGTTCGCTGGCGACCAGGATCTCACCGGTCTCGAACGCGGTCAGGCGGGTGGCGGCTTCCGGCAAAATGCGGAAGACCACCTGGTCCACCAGCGCCGGTCCCTGATGCGCGGCAAACTCAGGACCCCAGTTGTAATCGGGGTTGCGTTCCAGCACGATCTGCGATTGCGGCGTCCATTCCACGAACTTGAACGGGCCGGTGCCGACGGGGTTGCGGCCATATTCAGCACCGAACTTTTCCAACGCAGCCGGCGAGGAGATGCTCAGCCATTGGCGCGCGGCATCGCGCAGGAAGGCCGGGTACGAAGCGCCGAACTTCACGGTCACGGCGTAATCGCCGTCCACCACGGTCTCCACATACGAGTGATCGTTCAACAAAGACTTGCCACCCGATTCGAGCACCGCATCGCTGTTGATGTGGTCGAACGAGGCCTTCACCGCCGCGGCGTTGAACGGCGTGCCATCGTGGAAGGTCACATCTTCGCGCAGGGTGAACTTGAATTCAGAGTAATCGGCGTTCGGCTCCCACGCGGTCGCCAGCGCGGGGTGCAGGGTGCCATCGGGCGCAGCCGAGAGCAACGAATCGAACAGGCTCATCAGGATGAACTGTTCCTGCACATAGACGGCGTCACCGGGGTCGAGCGTTTCGGGTTCGACGGCGATGCCCACGGTCAGAATGCCACCGGACGCGGCCGGCGCTTCGGTCGCAGCCGGGGCCTGCGTGGCCTCAGCCGGAGCCTCGGTGGCAACTGCGGCTGTTTCCTGCGGGGCGGGCGTGCTGGCAGCGCCGCCACAAGCCGTGAGCAGCAGTCCGAGCACCGCCATCAACGACAACCCCTTCAACATTGCTTTCTTCATTTCTTTCTTCTCCTTTTTGGTTGGTCAACTTCCAGAAACAAAAAACTCCTGCCGGTCTCCAAGCCCCGACAGGAGCAATTACTGGCCTTTCAACCTGCGCTGATTCTACCGCAGGTATAACTCGTTCAGCTCCTTCAAACTGCGGGCCAGCCGTTCGTTCATATCGGCTGCGCTCATGCGCCATTCCCAGTTGCCACCGAGGCGCGAAGGGAAGTTCATGCGCGCATGGCCGCCAAGATTGAGGGCATCCTGCATCGGTGTCACCGCATACACCGCCACCGAGGACCAGATCGACCGGATCAACTCCCAGACGAAGTGGTCGGCATCGGTATGCAGGTATTTCAGGGCAAAGGTCCGTTCGTGTTCGGGCGCAGAGTCGTACCAGCCGCGGGCCGTATCGTTATCATGCGTGCCGGTATAGGCCACGCAATGCGCCGGGTAATTATGCGGCAGGAACGGATTCTTGGCCGCATCGAACCCGAACTGGATGATCTTCATGCCGGGCAGTTTGAAATCATCGCGCAGGCTTTCCACATCGGGGGTGATGACGCCGAGGTCCTCGGCGATGATGGGCAGGTCGATCTCCTGGGTGCGGGCATCGCTGAGTTTCTGGTCGAGCACTTTGAGAAAGTCGTGCCCGGGGCCGGGAACCCAGCGCCCGGTCTCGGCCGTTTTCGCGCCGAAGGGAATCTCATAATATCCGGCAAACCCACGGAAGTGGTCAAGACGGACGATATCCACCAACTTGAGCACAGCGCGGAAGCGCTCCACCCACCAGGCGTAGCCGGTCTCTTTGTGCACGTCCCAACGATAGAGCGGGTTACCCCACAATTGCCCGGTCGGTGAAAAATAATCCGGCGGGACGCCCGCCACCACCGTGGGCTGGCTTTCCTCATCGAGGAAGAACAGCTCAGGGTTGGCCCAGGCATCGGCGCTATCGTAAGCAATGAAGATGGGAATGTCGCCGATGATCTGAATGCCTTTTTCATGGGCATACTGCTTCAGAGCATGCCATTGGCGGAAGAACAGGAATTGGTAGAACGAGAAACGCCGCACACTCTCGGCGTGGGTCTTGCGAGCCTTGTCCATTGCGGACGGTTTGCGCTGGCGGATGGCCTTATCCCAATGGTTCCAGGCACCGCCGCCGTTGGCTTCCTTGATGGACATGAACAGGGCGTAGTCATCGAGCCAGGCGGCGTGTTCGGCGCAGAAGTAATCAAATTCCTTGTGCAAGGCTTCGGGCGCGGATTCGAAGCGGGAAAAAGCCTTCAGCAGCAGACCCAGCTTCCACGGGATGATCCAGCCGTAATCGACATGCGAGGCGGGGAAGTCCGGTTTGTCCTTGAGGTCATCGGGTGTCAGCAAACCATCGCGCAACAAGTCATCAATGCTGATGAGGTAGGGGTTGCCCGCAAAAGCCGAAAAACATTGGTAGGGCGAATCGCCGTAGCCGGTGGGGCCGAGCGGCAGCACCTGCCAGAGTTTGCAGCCGGTGGAGGCAAGCCAATCCACAAAGTGATAGGCTTGCGGCCCGAGGTCACCGATGCCATACGGCCCCGGCAGGCTGGTGGGATGTAGAAGGATGCCCCCCGAACGTTCAAATTTCATTGGCTTTTCTCCGTGTTTGAATGACCTGCCCGGCGCGCACGATGCGGTCATCGTAATCCGAGGCGATCACATCGGTGCCCACTTCGCCTTCGGGCTCGATGAGATACCCGGCAGGGATGACGCTGTTCTTGCCCGCCAGCGCAATGCGGATGTTGTTATCCGTGATGCCCCACCCCACCCGGGCATTTTGTTCCACGTGCACGCGCTTATCGAGCACAGCACGTTCGATGATGGCGCCGCTTTCGATGACGCAGTCTGTGGCAATAATAGACTCGCGCACCACGGCCCCCGGGCGTACGATCACGCCCGGCGAGAGAATGCTGCTCTCGACCACCGCCCCTTCCGCGACGAAACTGCCGTCGCAGATCATGCTGGCATATACCTGCGCGCGGGCCGGGAAGCGCGCGGGCGGGCGTTCTTCGGTGCGGGTGTGAATGACCCAATCGCGGTTATAGAGTTTGAGGGTGGGCGAAGGTGCGAGCAGGTCCATCTGCGATTGCCAGTAGGATTGGATCGTCCCCACGTCCATCCAGTAGCCACTGTAGGGAAAGGCAAAGACCTTGGCCTTTGAATTGACCAGCCCGGGGATGATGTCCTTGCCGAAATCATGAGCGGAATCTTCTTTGGAGCGATCGTCCCACAGGGCCTTATCGAGCACTTCGCGCTTGAAGAGATACACACCCATGTTCGCCAGTGTGGAGGGCGGGTCGACGGGTTTTTCCACGAAGGAGGTCACGCGCGATTTTTTATCGGTGGCCAAAATGCCAAAGCGGGAGGCTTCCTCTTTGGTGACATTGATGGTGGCGATGGTGAGGTCGGCGTCGTTCTTGAGGTGTGCCTCGATCATCGGGCGGTAGTCCATGGTGTAGATATGGTCACCCGAGAGGATGAGGATCAGATCGGGGTTGTCTTTTTTGATAAAGGTGAAGGTCTGCTGGACGGCATCGGCGGTACCGGCAAACCAGTCTGAGTCGTTGCGGGCTTTGTAGGGCGAGAGGATCTTGACACCGCCGGTGAAATCGCGGTTGAGATCCCAGGGCGCACCAGAGCCAACATGCTCAATCAACGATTGAGGACGATACTGCGCGAGGATCATCACATCCACGATCTCTGAGTTGACGCAATTCGAGAGCGGAAAGTCGATGATGCGATATTTGCCCGCAAACGGTACCGCGGGTTTGGCCCGCTTGGCTGTGAGCACTCCCAGCCGCGAACCTTCGCCACCTGCCAGAATGACTGCGCGTGTTTTCATGGGTTTTGTCCTTTGAAAAAGAATTTGCCGCGAATTGCTTCTTCAAACTTGACCGCCGAGAACGTATCCTCAGCGGGATGCGGTTGCGTTAGGCCTTGCCATTGCCGTTGACGAGCTCGGACTTTTCTTCCTTCACCAACCGCGCCGGGGTGACAGGACGGTTCGCATACGACCCCGGGTTGGCACTGCTTTCGATCAGCTTTTTATACAGGTCGACATATTTCTGCGCCGAACGCGACCAGGCAAAGTCCTGGGCCATGCCGGCTTTTTGCAGCGCCGCCCAACGCGAGTGATAAGGGTACAGAGCCAGGGCGCGTTTCAAGGTATCGTTGAACGATTTGACCTTGGTATCCACGAACACAAAGCCGGTCTCGCTGTCGGTGACGGTATCGTGCAATCCGCCCACCGCGCGGACGAGCGGCACGCTGCCATAGCGCATGGCGATCATCTGCGAGATGCCGCAGGGTTCATAACGTGAGGGCATGAGAAAGACATCAGACCCGGCGTAGATCTGGCGCGCGAGTTTGGCGTCGAAGCGGGTTTCCACCCGTACGCGGTCAGGCAGGGCTTCCTGCAATTTCTTCGCCTGTTCTTCGATCTTGGGGTTGCCCGCGCCGAGGATGACCAATTGCCACGATTGTTTGGCGAGCATCTTGAGGCCTTTGAGGGCAATATCGATGCCTTTGGCTTCATCCATGCGCGAGACCATACCCAACACGGGCACATCCGGCAGGACGGGCAGTTTCAGGCGTTCTTGCAAGGCGGTCTTGTTACGCTTGCGGACCGATAGGTCATCGGCAGAGAAATGCTTTTCGATGACCGGATCAGTGGTCGGGTCGTAGGAGGCGAGGTCGAGTCCGTTGAGAATGCCGGTGAGCGAGTCGCGGCGGGTCTTGAACCAATCCTGCAAACCGGAGCCGAAGACCTCATCATAGGCGATCTCTTGTGCATAGGAAGGCGAGACGGCCACCATCGCATCGGAGGCCCACAAGCCCAGCGGCATCGGTTTGGTGCGCGCCCACTCGGGCAGGTCGGTGCCAGCCAACGGAATGCCGTACGACTCAAGGATGTCATTCACATCGGGGCCCAGGAACGGCAGGTTGTGGATCGTGATCATGGAGGCGACTTGATTGGACTTGTCCTCCCAGCGTTTGACGAGGTTGCCATAGGCTGCCAGGGCGGTGTGCCAGTCATTGCAATGGATGATATCGGGCTGCCAGTTGAGTTGGCGCGGCAGGGCCAGCGCCGCCAACGCAAAGAACACATATTTCTCGGCATCGAGTTTGTTGTTGGATGAATAGACGGAACCGCTGGCCTGGATGGGTTCACCGTTTATGAAGTACACCGGCACGCCTTCGAGCGTCCCTTCCTGCGCCTCCACCTGGACCTCGGTCTTGCCACGCGGAATCGAATAGATCGATACCGGCTTCAGCCCCTCCGCCCGAATGACGGAATGCTGCGGCAACACCAGCCGGACATCGATCTTGAGGTTTTCATTGGAGAGGGCACGGAGCGCGCGGGGCAGTGTGCCTGCCACATCGCCCAATCCGCCTACTTTGACAAAGGGTTCGGCTTCCGCCGCGAGGAAGAGTACGTTGATGGTCTGGGACATGTGCCAATTGTACAACGAAAATCAAGAGGCTCTTTGGTCATTTTTGGTGTGCCGGTCTGTAACCAGCCCGCCGTCACCATCGGCAGGCATGGGTGTATACCCATCAAGACCATCATCAAAGGAGATGCCATGAAAGCCATTCCACGTTTGTCCCGCTTACAACTTGCCCTGTTCGCCCTGCTGGCGCTTGCGCTGGCAACCTACATCATCCCGCGGACCGAACCCTACCGCGAGTGGTTCTTTGAAGGGAAGGCCAAACTCCGCGAGAGCCAGCCCAACCCGGCGGTGTACGCCATGTCTGCCAACCAACCGGCCTCTGTACCTGCCGTGGGGCCGACCGGTTTCACGCCCCAAACTCGCCTTGGCTTCAATGTGGATAATGAATGGGAGCCTGCCATAGCTGCCGACCGGTTCGGGCACGTCTACATGTTGTATCCACAATATGGCGGCGTTCCGGGCTGCCCCACCTGCTCCAACCCCACCATGGTAATCCAGATCAGCAATGACCATGGCTCCACCTGGGGCACACCGACGATCATGGATCCTGCCACAGCAGTGACAGGCGGCCAATGGGATGCGCAACTCTCGGTTGACCCTGTAGATGGAAGCACCGTGTATGCCTGTTGGATGCAGAACAACAAGAGCGATATCATCATCGCCAAGTCGACCGACTTTGGTGCCACCTGGACCCCGGTCACCGCCGATGCCACCAACTCCGGCACCGACAAACCCATCCTCGCCGTGCGCGGACAGGATGTCTACGTCGTTTATAACCATTCACAAACCATCTGGTCGGCCAACTCGCATAATGGCGGCCAGACCTTTACCGAAGTAAAGGTCAACCAGAACGGCAAATTGGGCTGGTCGCTTGCTGGTGGCGGAACGGTCACCCCCAATGGCAATGTGTTCTTTGCCTGGGCCGGCTATGAAGGCAGTGGCGGCGCCAAAAACAACGTTAACCTATACGTCAGCAAATCGGCCGACGGTGGCGCCACTTGGACCACCAAACAGCTCGACACCTCCAAGTCTCCGCCAGATTGTTCCGCCTACCTGTGCGGCTGGGCATATCTTGGCGCACAAATGGTCATCACCTCAGATGCATCCGGTAATCTCTACGCTTTGTGGAATGCCGGGTCTGTAGCCCGCGGCCCGGAACGGGTCTACTTCTCCAAATCGACCGACGGCGGCAACACCTGGTCAGCCAAAGTGGATGTATCCACGGCCCCGGCTGGAACACATCATAACTTTCCCGCCATTGCCGCCACCGGTAACGGTGACGTCCGCATTGCGTGGATGGACGCCCGCGCCGCCAACGGCGACATGAACAAGTGGAACGTCTATTACCGCCGCTCCACCAACGGCGGCAGCACCTGGTCCAGCGAAGTGGACCTCTCCACCTACGTGGCCGGTTCCACCTATATCTTCACCGATGGCTTCCGCTTCCCCTTCGGCGATTACTACGAAATGGATAT